>NZ_WJIE01000031.1 GCF_009649845.1 Polyangium spumosum | reverse complement strand
AGAAACCAGAGTGCGCCTCACGCCGCGGCGAAGACGCCGCGACGCGAGGCGCGAGCTGCCGCTGTTGTAGCCGCACCCTCATAGAATTCACGACGGCGCTGTCTCGTTCGCGTTGACACGTTCCGGATCGTGGGAATGCGGCGCGAGGCCATCGTGATTCCAGCACCGGGCGGGCCGATGAAGAGAATCGAGTGCTGGCCTGCCGCCGCGATCTCGATTGCCCGCCGCGTGGATGCCATCCCGCGCATGTCCGCGAGATCGAGCGCCGCAGGCTGCTTCGGTCGGAATGGAATGCTTGCGCGCTCAAGCTCGCTGGCTCCACACAGGTAGTCCTGCACGGCATCCAACTTCCCCGCCACACACACGTCGAACTCCGATGCGCTCGCAGCCTCCGCGAGGTTGGCACGGGGCACGATCGCATGCTGGATCCCCTTGCTCGCCGCACCCCGCAACGCCGGCAGCACCCCGCGAACGGGTCGCACTCCCCCCGAGAGGGACAGCTCGCCGAGCACGACGGTGCCCGGCAGCGTCTTCTTCTCGAAGGCAAGAATTACGGCTGTCGCGATGGCCAGGTCGAAGAATCCCTCGTTCCGAAGGCCAGCGGGGGAGATCTGAACCTTGATGCTGTACCCGTCGATGTGCAGGCCGACTTGCGCCAGCGCGGACAGGACGCGCAACCTGGTTTCCCGAAGGCTCACCTCGGCCAGACCGATGAGCTGGAACATGCTCGCGCCCGTCTCGATCGTGACGACGATGCTCACGAGCGACGCGACGAGGCCCGTGAGCGAAATGGAAAGAACCTCACTCCGGAGGCACTTTTCCGACTGGGGATGCTTCCCCATATCGACTCCCTTCGGACGATTGATTGTGAAAAGGAAGAAGCGGGCCCGGAGGCAGATGCCCCCGGGCCCAGTCCGATCAGAAGACGCCCGACTCCGGCCCCGTCCCCGGGTTCACCGGCTCGGCGCCCTCGGGCGGCTCCTGGCTGCCGAGCTTGCCCTTCTCGATGGCGGTCCGCAGCGCGACGGCCACGTTCGGCATGATGAGCTCGACCTCTTCGGCGAAGAACTCCGTCTCGGCGCGCGTCAGCCTCACGCCCCGCCACTCCTTCCGACCGCGCCGCTTGTCGGCGGGCAGCTCGTCCTCGTGGATGTAGACGTGCCCGTCGCTGGCGAGCGCGAACGAGGCCATGCACTCCTCCACGCGGTCCTGATCCTCGGTCTCCGCGGTCTTCGTGGGCGACTGCTTGGACGACATGTGTCTCCCTGAAAAGGGAATGCGGCGCACGAAGAACCGCACGCCGCATTCTTGTTGTTGGTTTGTCGCTCAATCCTCTTCAGGCAAGAGGATCGTGATGACCGCCTCACCGTCGTCGCCGGGCCCAAACATGGCCTTCAGCTCGACGAGGGACGGTTCGATCGCGTCGGTGACGACATGCAACTCGTACCGGATTTCAGCTTCATCCGGTTGTTGCAGGGCGGCGCAGCGGAACATCCAGAGGACATCCCAGAGCCTGCCCGTGGTGTCATTTCCCGCTTTCTCCGCGGCCGGCGACAGCTCGACGTACTTCTCCCAGACGGAGCGCGTCAGCGCCACCGGCGCCTTGATCCCGGCCTGCTTTGCCAGCTCGGTGACGTCGACGAGCGTGCCGTCTTCGAGCGCCTGCCTGCGGCTGTAAGCCGCAATCAGGACAAACTCTCCACCGACATCGTCATCCTCGTCGCTCACGTTGCCCCCGCGAGCAGCGTGATGCTCGAGCCCTCGGTCATCGCCTTGTCGTTGAGCTCGGTGTATTGCGCGGCCTGCTTCCGGAGCGGCGAGTCCTCCGCGATGGAGCACTCGATCGCCACCGTCCAGAGCCGCGCGCCGATGCTCGACGCCGCGTCGACCGACTTCTTCTGCTCCTCCTCGTTCCGGTCGATGCCGTCCGTGACGAGGATGATGTCGGCGCCGTGCTGGCCCTTCTGCGCGAGCGCCTTCACCTGATCCACTGCGACGCCGAGGGCCAGGCCGATTGCCGTTCCACCGCTGAGGAAGTGAAGGATCATCTTCACGACCCCAGCGCTGTCTCCGGGCTTCACGACCTGCACCACGGTGGACGTCGCGTAATGCACCACCGCTACGGGCCGATCCTCTGCAGCAGCAACGCGAGCGAGCGCCACCGCAGCGGCCTTCGCCCACTCGTTCCGGATTCCGGACATGCTGCCCGATTCATCGAGCGCCAGCACGAGCGGACCCTTCGACTTCTTCGTCGCTCCCCGGACCGCGTACTGCGCGGCCCGGCGAGAGGCGATTCGTTCGAGGGCAACAATCTCGATCTGCGGATCGGTCAGGAGCACCGTCTCTGCCGGCAGAAGCCGGGCGACATCATTGCCCTGCTCGACCGAGTACACCTCGCCCGAGACCCCGTGGACCTTGCTGGCGTGGGCGCCGCGGAGCGAGGCGAACATGCGCCCTGCCAGCCGAGCAATACGCTCGACCCGATCCATGTCGTCTCCCGCAGCATCCACTTGCCGGACTTGCGCCCAGGCCGCCGAGAGATCCCAGCCAAACCCGTCCGACAGGTGCTTGACCTGCTTCGCCTTCTTGTCGAACGTCGCCCACTCTTCGCGGGCAGCGCTGCGCATCTCGAAGGCCGAGGCACCTTCCGGGACGTGCTTTCCCGCCTTCCACAAGAGCCCGAACGCGTAGGCCGCGCCGACCTCGTCGAGGGCGAGAAAGGCCATGTATTCGGCGGGAACCGTATCCCTCACGGCCTCTGCAAAGGACCGCATCGGCGGATCCCGCCCGAGCCCCACGATCGCATTCCACAGATCACCGGCCTTCTCCGCGTCCTCGAAGGAAGCCTCCTTGACGCAGAGATGCCGGCGCCTCGCCTGCAAGAACGTGCCCATGGCCTACGGCAGCGCGTAGCGCTTCGAGAGGTCGGCCGTGAGCGCGTCGTGGGCCTTCTTGAGCTCGTCGAGCTTCGGCTGGATGCGCGCGTGAGCACGGCGCGACACGCCGTTCTTCAGCATGTCCTGCACGCGCTTGCCCGCCTCCGTGACCTTGTCCGCGAGCTGGGGCAATGCGGACTGATACGCCGCCGGCTCCGTCGGTCGATTCGCGTGTCCGCGGAGCGCCTCGTCCACGATATCGATCGCCTGCGCGACGACGGAGCGTTCGACCGTCTGCAGCACGGCGACGACACGCGCCCGATCCTCGGGCTTGTTCCAGAGCCCGTACTTCAGGACGGAGAGGTGATCGAGCTCGACCGCGGGCGCATCGTCGAGCCACGCCGCGGCCTTGAGGACACGTGTGAGCGCGATCCAGCGCCGATCCGAGAGGACGAGGCCGTCCGCCTTCAGCGCGGTACGGAGCCGGAGGAGCTCCTCGACGACACGCTGAGGCAGCTCGAGCCGCTGCACGTCCTTGCAAGCGGCATCCCACTCCGCGAGGGCAATCTGCGCCGCCGGCTTGTACTCGGGCGGCGCAGCCACGAGATGCATCCACGTGGCATCCGCCTGCACGTACTCGACGACGTCGCGCAGGAGGAAACGATCGTAGATCGCCGCGAGGATCTCCTCCTCGGGCAGCTCGTTCGACGCGCCGACGAGCAGCCGCAGGGGGATCGGCTGTCCCTTGTAGAGCCGCTCGTTCATCGCGGAGAGGAATGCATTGAGCACGCTGTCCGAGCCCTTGAAGACCTCGTCGAGGAAGGCGCACTCGACGGCCGCGAGACGGCCATCCAGGTTCCTCTCCCAAAGGTCGTTCTTGAGCGCCGAGAGCTTCACCGGCCCGAAGTACTCGTCCTCGGTGCCGAACTTCGTGACGAGCGTCTGGAACTTCCGCGCGTCCGGGAACGACGCGAGGAACCCGAAGAAGAGCGCGCTCTTCGCCGTGCCCGGAGGCCCGACGAGCAGCGCGTGGCTCTGCGCGAGTGCGGCGAGCAAGATGCACTCGATCGAGTCTTCGCGCTCCCGGAAAGCTGCGTTGAGCCCGTCACGCACGGCGCGGAACCGTGCGCGGACGGAGCCCATGTCGATGGAACCGTTCTTTTTCATGTTGTGGAAATCCGCGACTGGTTGAAGCCGCGGCGGCGCCCCGCCCCGGTGTCGCCCGAGACGGAGCCGGTTTGTCGTGCAATCAGTCGTTCACGGCGATGGAGAACGACGGCCCGCCGCTCCCACCGCCCGAGAGCTGGCGCTGGAAGCTGTCCTGCAGCTCCTTCACCCTGGTGGTGATCTTATCGGAGACGCCCGCGAGCACGCCGCGGTAGAGCTCGGCCTTGGCGACGAGCTCGTTGCAGAACTGCACCCGCCGCGAGAGCGCGTCCTGCCGCATGCCGTCGGTCTTCGCCTTTTCGAGATCCGTGAGGAGCTCGGCGATGTCGGACTCGAGCGCGCTCTGCGCCGCGGACTTCGCGACGGCGAGGTTGTCCGGAGCGTCGTGCATCTCGATGGTGAGGGGCTCGACGCGCAACTCTTCGAGCGCGGGCTTCAGGCGCTTCCACGTGCCGCAGGACGGCGGCGGAAGCAGGTAGAGCCCGCCGCGGTTGCGGATGGGCACACCCGAGAGGGCCTTCACCATGGCGACGAGGACATTGGAGATGTCCCGCGTCTCGCAATGCGTGACGAGATGATTCGCGTGGGCGGCGATGTTCTCGGCGTGTGCGAGGGCCGCCTCAAGCCCGGCGCCTCCCTCGGGAGGCAGGGAGACGATCCGATTGCCACCAGAATCGACGCGGCATCGCGCGCCGCAGACGACGCTGTCGCCCTTCTCGCCGTCGTTCTTGTTCTGCAGGTACACCCCGAACGACGCGGGCGTGTCGACGTTCGGGCGGGAGAACGGCCGGACGAGGATGTTCGCCGGCCGCTTGACCTCGCCGGCAGCGCGGGAGAGCGCCGTGGCGGGGTCCATGTCCACGATGAGATGCTCGAATTTCTCGGGCTCGAGGAGCTTCCGAGCATCCTCGCGGGAGACATTGATGCGCTCCGTGTTCCATCCGACGATGTCGCCGATATGGCGACCTCCGGCGGCGGCGACACGGCGCTGGGACCGGGAGAGGGTCGAAGCAGCGCTGCTGGTCATGGGGTTGTCCGAGGAGAGGACGCAATGCCCTTGCAAGCATGCCGTCCGAAGAGAGGGCACCGCAGACGTGGTTCGTCGCAGTGATACGTTGTCGCGAGGCGCTACGCGAAGAGCGTCATGTTCACGACTTCATCGCCCAGCGAGACCGGACGCCGCGGTGGCCGCTGCGCCCGGTGCACGCTCGGCCGCTGCACTGGCGGTGTGAGATACACGTGCAGCCCGTACGCGATGTCGCGCGCGGACACGTGCTGCGAAAGGAAGTTCAGGCCGCCCCGCCCGTTCTTCCAGCGGAAGTGAAGCCCCTCGGCATCCACCCAGACGACGAGGTCATCGTGCCGGGAGAGCGCATCGCCCGCGCTCCACAAAGTATGGCGCAGCATGCGGACCTCGAAGGCACGTCCGCCGTGAAACGCGATGAACTTGTGCCCCACATCCGCAAGGATGGCACCGAAGAGAATGCTCGGGTCGAGATGCGCCCGCCCCTCGCGCCACACGGCTGTGCGAGCGAGATGCTCGGCGGCAGAGCCGGCGATCTGGGCCGCCCGCTCCGCGCGCCTGACTTCCTGCGCTTCTGCTCGCCTGTGAAGCAGGGCCTCGAGCTTCGGCCCCACTTCACGGTCGGGATTGCCGACGAGCTGCTCGAGAGCCTCGCGCTCGACCCCGAGGAGAATGGCCACATGCTCGGACGTCTCCTCGAGGTATCGGCTAAGGCTCTTCGTATTGGGCTCCGCGATCCGAAGCACGCACCGCAACTCTTCGAGGCTGCTACGCCGCGGCATGGAGCGGCTCGTGCGGCTCCGGCAGCACGGGCTCGGGCCGATCGAAGTCCGGCGACGGCCCCGGCGCCTGGTCGGGGGCACGCTTCGACTGCGTGGCGAGGCTCTTGACGAGCTCCATATCGGGCGTGTTGTTCTTCGCCGCCCGAGCGATTCGCCGGGCGACCGTGTACGGGTTCATGGAACGCGGCACGCGCAGCTCCGTGATGCCGAGCGAGAGGAACATGCGCCGCTCGGCGAGGGTGGAGTAGCGAAGCGTGCGGCCATTGACGCGCATGGGAATCTCCTTATCCGGAAAACAGAAGGGCGCCCCGGAGCACGTCATTGCGTGCCAGCAGGACGCCCTGGTCGACGGACGATGAACGCTTTCAGCGATCCCACAACCTGCTGGGCCTCCAGGCCGGCGGCGGCTCCTCCTCGTCTTCGTCGAAGAGGTGGCGCTGATGGGGAGGCGGGTGTTGGTTGGGGTATTGGGGCGGACCGTAGCGAGGCGCCGACCGCGTGGGCGCATGCCGGAATGCCAGCATCGCCACGGGTCGGTTTCGCTCGACGAACACGACACCGGTGAACATGGCCCCGTCCTCGCTGACGAGCTCGACGCCCGGTGGCGGGCGTGCCGCTTCACGAAGCCATTCGAGCGTGTCGTCGGCGACGGGGCCGATGTCCTTGAGGCGGCGCCGCAGTTCGTCGAACAGCGCCTCGCCGAGGATGTCCGCTACGAGTTGGAGGGCCAGATGGCCTCGGTCACGACCGCGAGCACGACGCCGGCCACGAGGGCGGCGGCGCCCTTCTTCGTGCTGTCGTTGTCGAGCACGCGCTTGATGAACGAGGTGCCGGGGTTCTCGGGGTTCGTCGGAGCGGCGTTGGGCGTGATGGGCATGGGTTCTCCTGTATACCTTTAGGATTGAATTGGGACGAGGTCGCTCCTCAGCCCAGGCAGATAGTGATGATCTGCGCGACCAGGGTGATGACGGCCGCTGCGATGCGAAGCGCCTTGCTGACCGCCTTGGGGTCGCGAAGGAAGCGGGAAAGACGAGACATCACGGTGACCTCCAGGGTTTGAGGGGTTCCTCGTGATTCTTATCTCCCAATTCGTACGATTATTGCGATGCCGGCTGGCTCGTCCACTGGTTCGCGACAAACGAGCTGAACCGTCCCGACGCGACCACGATGACGTGATCGACGAGCGGCATCCCGAGCAGGTCTGCGGATTCCTGCACGCGCCGGGTGAGAGCGATGTCCTCGGGCGAGGGGTCCGGATTTCCGCTCGGATGGTTGTGGATCAGCACGAACCCGGACGCGGCGAGCTCGAGGCCGGCGCGCAGGATGTCGGAGGGACGAACGGCGAGCGCGTGAAGGCCGCCTCGTGCGATGAGGCGAGTTCCGCGGAGGGCCCCCTGACCGCTGAGCGCGGGGAGGTGCATCTCCTCGTGCACGAGGTGTCCGAGTCGCGGGTGGGCCCAAGCGACGACCTCCTGACAGGAGAGAATGCGGGGGGCGTCTGTACCTTCGATGAGTCGGCGGTGGCCGAGTTCGAAGGCGGCGAGGATGCGGGTGGCTTCGTCGGGGGTGAGGGCGAAGCGTTCGGTTAGCGCTTCGGGGGAGAGGCGGGCGAGGGAGGAGAGGTTGCCGAGGGATTCGAGGAGATGGGCTGCGACGCCGGGGCGTCCGAGCACGGAGTCGATCAGTGTCGAGGCGGCCAGTTGTTGGATGTCGACATGGTATGTCGAAGGGGGATCTTCGTTCGGGGCGACCACGGGGAAGAGCTCCTTTCCTTTGCCGTCGCTCTTATCCCCGCTGAATACCAGTGAATTGCTGCCGCCCTGTTCACTCGCGGTGCACGACGTACCTATGGCCGGGCGCTTCAATCCGCAAACTTGCGATGCGCGGTTTCCGCCCAGCATCGCGAACCCTCTGAATGCGTTCGACCACATCAGGGAGGTGCGGCGTGAGCCAGTCCGGTCGGTTGCCGCTCATGAGGGTCACCTTCCAATTATAGTATCCATCGCCCCGCCCTGCGATCTCCACGCTGTCGACCGCAGCACACTGGAAGAAGAAGTTAATGGTTCGCCTCAGGAACTTCTCCCACTGCTCGGGATTTGCGGCGTCTGCGGCGCGCGGCGTTGGCGCTGCGGGAAACGCCGACAGTGCGCGCTGGAGCTGGGTCGCGTGGTTGGCAAAGTCGATCCTCGTCGTGCCCTTCATCCTGTTGCACAGCCCGCAGAGCGTCTGCAGGTTGCCGGGCTCGTTCGAGCCTCCGTGGTACACGGAGACAATGTGATCCACCTGCAAAGACCTGCGCGCCCCGCAAGCCAGGCACACGTAGCCGTCTCGCTCCTTCACCTCTGTCTTGACCTGCTCGTCCGGCTCCGAGATGCTGGGAGTTTCGAGCTGATGCGGCGGCGCTGCTGGCCGAGGTGGAAGACCGGGAACCTCGCCGCGCCTTTCGCTCAAAATGCGCGTCTGGCAGCCTTCGTAGAAGTGCCGAAGCTGCTCATAACGATGGAACAGCGTGCGCCAGAAGCGATCCGGCCTGTCATACTCAGCCCGTAGGGCTTCATCGATTGCCCTGGGGCCTAAGTCGCGGTCTATGAAGCTCTCCGCGAGCTTGTCCAGGTCGTGCTCGACGCGCATCTCGAAGGGGTAGAACCGCGGAGCATTGTCCCGCTGCTGCGCCACGTGGCGGGCGATCAGGAAAATGTCGGCATCGAGATCGGACGCGTTACGGCTGGCGCCTTCGAAGAAGCGATTTCGCCACCCTTCGATCTGTCCCCGGTGCTGGTCCAGCGTCGCGTCCTCGCTCGCGAGTGACTCGAGGACCGAAGCGAGCAACTTCTTGATGAGCGCATCAAAAGCCTTGCGCTCGTCCTCGAATACCATGACGAGCAGGTCCTGGTACTCCACGTCGTCACTGCCGTCGATGCGCGCATCGAACTGCGTTCGGAACCATCCCACGGGGATCAGCGTCTGGAACGGGCCCGGCGTGATGTTGATACCGTCTGTCATCTGGCGGGCCAGCTTCTTGACGAGATCGATCGAGATGAGCTGCAGCGGCGGGCGTTCTACCTGCTTCGCCGTCCCCTCCTTGGTTCCGCCATCGGCCAATTCGAACTCCGCCCACTGGATTTGCTGGCGCCAGTCGTCCTCGAACGAGACGATGTATGCTTCGGCGGTCCCGCGGAACTTGGGCCCTCGCAGCGCGCGACCGACCATCTGCGTGAGCAGGATGCGGCTCGTCGTTTGACGGGTCAGAAAGACCGTCTTCACATCGGGGATATCCGTTCCCTCGGTGAGCATGCGGACGTTGGTGAGAACCTGGATCTCGCCTTTTCGAAATCGGTCGAGGACACGTTTATTCTCGTCAGGGTCCCGTCGCTGCCGCTGCGCGACGGTGGACGGGCGCGCGTCGACGTGCGAGTAGACGCTGCCAGCCTTGACGCCGTGTTTTCCGAGTGCCTCGGCGATTGCCTCGCATTGGAACCACCGATCGGTGAAAATAATCGTCTTGCCCCATTGTTTGCGATTGTCCGCGTAGACCTTCGCAATGAACGCGTTGCGCTCCTTGTTGTCCGCAAGCGCGTCGATGACGTGCTCGGGCACGTCCTTGAATGTCCCGAGCCACTTCGCATACTCTGCGCTGTTGAACGTCGGCGTGTACGCGGTCTTCACCGGGACGGCCTTGGGCCTCGCGAGCACGCCGGCTGCGATGAGATCCGTCGCACGAGCTTGATCGAGGATACCGTCAGGGAAAAGCTTCTTCAGCCAACCTTGCCTGCTTTCGTCCGAGTAGAGCGGCGTGGCCGTCAGTCCGAGGACAGGCGCGGGCGTGGCCTGCAAGGCCTGGAGTAGCTTCCGGTAGCTCGGAGCAGGCGCGTGATGCGCCTCGTCGAACACCACGAAGAGCTTCTTCCCGGCCGCGCGCAGAAAGCTCATGAGCTGCTTCTGCTGCTCGCGGTACGCGTGTGTAACCGTCTGCAGCGTGGCGATGACCACGTCGTCATCCGGGCGGACATCACGCGGCGGGAAGTGTCCCGGCGTCCCCGAAACGACGCGGAGCCGCAGTGCGCGCCGCGGCTCGCGGACGCTTCCGACGGTCTCTTCGCGAAAGCTGTCGAATGCCTGCTCGAGCAGATGGTGCGTATGCGCGAGCCAGAGCACCTTGTAGCCATCCGACAGTGGGCCGGCGCAGAGGAAACGAACCGCCGTGAAGGTTTTCCCGCCGCCCGTTGGCAGCACGAGGACACCGCCTCCACCGTAACGCCCGAGGTTCGCGTACCAGCGGTCGAGCTTCTTGAGCGCCCGCGCCTGGTGCGGGGCGGGGTCGAGTTGCGGGAGCTCGCGGCACTCCGGCAAGGGCAAGGACTTCGCATAGAAGCGCGATGACGGCTGGGCTTCGCTCAAGATTTTCTCCGCGTCCAAGGGCGCACCGCAGCGTATGGAACTGGGGCGACTCGGTACTGATACCGCAAATCGCGCCCAACTCGCCGCATTCTTAAGCGCGTTACAACGACGAGTCTGCTTGCCCGGTGGCCCCTCCGTAGGATTGCAACTTACTAGGCCAGCCTGCGTGAGCACGAGGTCAAACCCCGCCTCCGGGACAGAGCCCATCTGTCCGTCTGTGGCCTGCCTCCATGCGAGACGAAGACTCGTACAAAGGCACTCCCGGGATCGCCCCCTGCCCATCAAACTGCTTCCAACCCACCCTCGACGATCCTCTCCGCCCCCTCTGGACTTTATCCCACACATCCGCGACACTGCGCCCCCCGTGCTCGCGTTCCCCACCCTCGCCTCCGGCGTCACCCGTACGGCTACCTACCTCGCCGCGGTCCTCCATGCCCTCGCCCGCGAGGAGGCTCTCGGGCGTCGTCCAAAGCGCCTTCTCGAGCCCGGGCACGCGACTTGGACCCGCTTCCGCGGCCGGCTCCGCACTCCTGCGCTCGTCGAGCTCCTCCTCGAAGACGCGGCTGTCACCCAGCCCTGTCCCTTCCGCGTCGCCGAGATCCTCGGCTCCGATACGTCTTTGCGCGATGTACCAGCGAAGGTCTTCGACGACTGGCTCGCCGAGCTCCCGCGTGCCTCCCTCGACGCTCCCTCCGCCGAGTACATCGCCGCCCAGGCCAAGCGCCTCGGCCTCCCGACCCGGATGGCACGCGCCGATCTGCACAAGATCAAGCCGCATCAGCATGTCCTCGAGCTCCCCGGGACGGGAGGCCAGCTCGCACACCACATCGTCCAGACGCAGCGGGACATCTACCTGCAGGACGTCTTCACGATCGTCGTCGGCACGTGGCAGGAGCTCACGCTCGCCGGGCTCGTCGCCGTCGAGTGCGAGCTGCGCGGCGCTCCGCCCGTAATCGTCGACCGCGAGCTCACCAAGACGCGGGAGCGGCGCGGAGAGCTCGACTACGTGATCGGTATGGATCCCGACAAGGGTGGTTTTTTCACCAAGACCACCCTCGAGCAGGCCGGGTGGTTTCCGAGCGCCACCATTCTCCTCGTTTGAACCATGCCCGCGAAACACATCCAGCTCGGCGAGACGGCGCATGAAGTGGAGAAAGCCGCGATCCGTTATCTGGTCGACGGGCTACCGGCTTCCTTCACGGTTTATTCGAATGCATTCATCGCCGAGCGCACGGGCGCCGTTTACGAGCTCGATGCGGTCGTCGCGGCCCCGCACGCCGTGTACGTCGTCGAGATCAAGGGATATCGCGGAGAGATCTTCGGCAATGATAACGATTGGTACGTCCCAGAGCCAATCCGCAGCCCGCTCCGGCTGAACCGCAAAACGGCACAGGTCCTCCAGAGCTGCTTGCGGCGCGCCAGCGAAGACGCAGGGCGTGTCTGGGTCGAGGGGCTCGTTTTCCTCTACCAGGCGCGCAGCGTCCAGATCATCGGCCCCGCTAGCGAGAGCAGGGTTCACGCACGAGAAACCATTCTCTCCGAGCTTCAAAACCCGGCCGCGCTGCAGAAACGCTCCTCACGCGGGCCCACGCCGCCGCTCGACAAGCATGCAGCGGAGGAGCTGGATCGCCTGCTCCGAGGCGCCGATGCCCGGCAGAGACCCACGAAACGCATCCGTGAATACGAGATCGAGGCCACGCTCGAGCAGACGGAGCGGTTCGTCGAGCACCTCGCCAAGCATGGGATCTCGGGGCAACGGCGCGCGCTCCGCATCTACCTCGTTCGCCCGCTCGACAGCGAGGCGGTGCAGGAGCGCATGCGTGAGCGCTGCGCGTGGGAGGCGCAGGTGCTCGCGCGGCTCGCGACGCATCCGTACATCCTCCATGCCGATCTGCCGTTCAACGACGAGGCCGGGATCTGCCTCCCGTTCGAGTATTTCCACGGCGTCTCCCTCCCGACCTGGGTCGAAAAACATCGCTCCAAGCTGAGCGGGCGCGAGTGGCTCGCGGCGGTCGTCGAGCTCTGGCGCAAGGTCGCCGACGCGATCGACTACGCGCACCGGCAGGGCGTCGTGCATCGCCTGCTCCGGCCAGAGGTCGTCATCGTCAAGAACGAGCTGGACAAACCCGACGTGCGGGTCACCGGCTTCGACCTCGCCAAGCAGATGAGCTCGCGCCACACGATCGCGATCAGCACGCTCACCGACGAGCGTCTGAAGTGGGCCGCTCCCGAGGTCGTGCAGGGCTTCTCCAGCGCCGAGCCTCGCAGCGATCAGTTCGGCCTTGGCGCGCTGCTGGCCTTCCTCGTCGCCAAGCGCCCGCTCTTCGACTCCACGCAGGAGCTCCTGCGCCGCCATGGCCACGTGCCGCGCCTGCGCGACGTCATGGGCGGGATTGCCTCGCAGAGCCTCGATGAAGCCGTTTCCCGCATGCTCGCGCTGCGGCCCGCGGATCGGTTCACGAGTGTCGAGGAGGCCATCAAGGCCGTGCTTCGCGCCGTCGAAGGACGGGCGATGAGCGTCGCCGACACGAAGCCCGCCCCGGCGTTCGATCCCGAGAACCTCGAGGAAGGGACGCGTATCGGCCCGGACTACGAGATCCGCGGTCGCCTGGGTGCTGGCGGCCTCGCCACGGTCTACGCCGCGCGGCATCTCGTCAGCGGCTCGACGCGAGCGCTCAAGGTCGCGCGGCCTGACGAGCATGCCGAGGAAGCGCTCCGGAACGAGTACAAGGCGCTCGTCGGGCTCGATCATCCGAACGTCGTCAAGGTTGTCGATCTCTCGAACGTGATCCGCGACCGGCTCACGATGGTCATGGAGCGCGTGCGCGGGCAGTCCCTCTCCCGCTGGCTCCTCGATCATCCCGACCCCGACACACGTGTCCTGCGCCGCTACGCCGAGGATCTCCTCGCCGCGCTCGCGTACCTCGAAGAGCGCAGCATCACGCACAAGGACATCAAGCCGGACAACCTCGTCGTGGGTGACGAGGGCCTCACGCTCATCGACTTTTCGCTCGCTGGCACGCCCGTCGACGAGATGCTCGTCGGCACCTCGCTCTACCGTGATCCCGCGCTGCGCGTGTGGAGCCACGAGTCGGATCGCTACGCGGCGGCGCTCTGCCTTTTCGAGCTCTACGCGGGCCGCCACGCGTTCGATGGCCGCGCGCCTGCGCCGGGCGAGCTGCCCGCCATCGAGGACGACGAGCTCGAGCCGCCTGGCCTCGTGCCGTTCTTCCGCAAGGCGCTCGATCCCCAACCCGAGCGCCGTTACGCCTCTGCCGTGGCCATGCGCGCGGCGCTTCTCGAGGCGTTCGGCGGACGCAGGCCAACCTCTGCACCACCGCCCAAGCCCGAGAACCCCTCGGACAGCGCGCGTACGCCGCTCAGCGCGACGTCTCTGTCTGCGGCTTCCGTCACCGTCCTTCGTCGCTCGGGCATCCACACGCAAGGCGAGCTCGTCGCGCTCGACGAGGAGCGAGTCCGCCGCCTCCCGAACCTCGGCACCAAGAAGTGTGGCGAGGTGCTCGCGTTACGGCGAGCGCTGATCGAGCAGGGCGTTGCGCCATCCACGGACGTCTCCACCGAACGCAAACCGCTCTGGCCCACGCTCATCGGCGATCCCGCTCCCGTTCACGGGCTCGGTTTGTCCGAGAAGCTCACAGACACGCTGGTCCGCCACGGGCTCACGACGGTCGGCAGGCTCGCCGACGCTACCCGGGAAGACCTCGAAGGCATCTCCGGCGTCAGCAAGAACAGCGTCGTTCAGATCGTCCACGCGCTCCAGTCCTTCGCGGAGCGCAGCGCCGGGGAAGGCCCGCCCGCGTCGCTCGAAGCGATCTGGGCACGCGCGGCGCGTCCCTTGCAGGGTTACCAGCTCGCGGTCGTGGAAGCCCTCTTCGGCTTCCGTGGCCCCGTTCAGACGCAACAGCAAGTCGCCGCGGAGCTCGTCGTCTCCCAGTCCGAGGTGAGCCGCGCGCTTGGCCGTGCCCTCGATCTCCTCGACGCTCGTACGCTCGAGGACGTCGTCGAGCTCGTCGAAGCGCACCTCGGCGCAGCCGGCGGCATCCTTCGCGCCGACGAAGCCGTGAGCGCGATCGATGGTCGTTTCCCGCGCGGCGATGACATCGAGCCCATGGGCCTCTTGCGTCTTCTCGCGCGGCGGCATGCGGCCTCGCTGACGTGGCTCGATCCCTTGTCCGACGTCTCGGTTCCGCTCCTCCTGCGCCCGCACTTCTCGGCCAGCACGCTCCGCACCTTCCTCGATGCCGCCCGGGAGATCGCGCGCATATGGCCCCTCTCCGAAGCCGAACCCGCGCGCCGCTCCTTGCGCCCGCTCTTGCCCGAGTACGACCTCGATCCGCTCGCCCTCGCGGTCCGCCTGCTCTCCGATCTCCGACTCACGGATGCGGGAGAGCTCTTCGAGACGCCGATCTACCCCGAGCGGGCGATTCTGTATGCCCTTCGCCGCCTTCGCCTCCCCGTCACGCTCGACGACCTCCGCCAGGATCTCGAACAAGCCTTCGGCGAGGCCCTGATCTGGCCCGAGGCCGCACAGCTCCCGGAGATCTTTGGCAAGATTCCCGATTGCCGGCTCGAAGGGGATCGCGTCGTGGCCGCGGGCGGGAAAGGGATCGAGGCGAATACCCACGAGCAGGATCCCCTGCCCCCCGAGCTTCGGACAGAGGCCAAGTCTCCCGAGGAGATCGCGGGGGAAATGCTGCGTTCGGCGGCGCGGGCCCGGGGATACCGCCTCATCGTCGCGCCTCCGGAAAAACACGTGGCGGTCGCGGAGAGCGTGCGCAAGGCGCTCGGTCCGGAGGCGATCTTCGTGCGGTTCGAGCACGAGCTGCTCGAGCGGATGGAGCACGAGGGGTTCGAGGAGTACGTGCGCGCCGAGCGGTTCAAGGCGCAAAGGAAGAAGCTCACGCGGGCTGCGGAATCACTGCTCGCGGCGCTCCTCGATCGGCACGGCAAACCGGGGAATGTGGTGGTCGTGGGGGATGCGGCCATTCTGGGCACGTGTGATGCGCTGCACCTCGTGCGCAGGCTCTACGACGAGACGCTTTCCGGGTCGCGGGGGTTCTGGGCGCTCGTGGTTCCGGGGATCATCCAGAAGAGGCAGGTGCTCTTCAACGAGAAGGCGCCGGTGTTCAATCTGGATGGGGCGACGTTGCCGCTGCTCGGCGAGATTCCGGGGATCGTATGAAGAGCCACCGGATCTCGGCGAAGGACGTATTCGAGGCGTTCGCAGAGCACTTGACCAAGGAACGCGAAAAGCTCGCTTGCATTGCAACCTTCGGTGGCAGCTTCGAGGGCTGGCTCAAGATGGAGCTCGCGTACTGGTGCTCTAGGAAGTGGAATCGCTCCCCCTGGAGGGGAGAGGGTAGAGGACGCACCTGGGGCGACGTGGGCATCGAGTATCATGCGCCGCTCTACGAAAGAAAGCCCCAAGCTGGTGGCCCCACCAAATGCGTTGACCTTTGGGTGAGTGCCGAGCCCAATTCGGACGATACGATTTATGTGGAGTTGAAAGTCGCCATCCAGGCGGGGACCCCTCACAAGCAATTCTGGTCCTGGAGATCCGATTTTGAACAGCTCTGTTCCATCAGCTCCGAGGTGAGTCCCGTAGGGCTCACATCCATCATCGTTGGAGTTGGCTTCGACGCGACCACCTGGATTCGACTCGTCGAGATGGCGACTCAGGGTATGGCCTCGACAAACTTGCTCCACCGGACCGTCGACATCGGGACGGCGACCCCCGTCCACCTCCAAGCACTGCTCTACCAGCGAACGTAGTCCCTCTCATGGACCTCCAGCAACGCAAAGACCTCACCGCCGCCCTCTCCCGCCTCGTCGCGGACATCGCCGCCGACCTGCGCGATCAGATCCGGACCCCGGGGGAGGCCCAGGAGCGCGCCAGGCAGGTCTGGCTCGACGAGAAGGTCGGCGACGACTTCATGGTCTGGACCGATCTCCTCGCGCGCCGCGCGGCCGTGCTCTGGGTGCTCAAGTCGGTCTACGTGCGCGTGCTCGAGGATCGGGGCCTCTGCCGGCCGCTGCGGATCGTCGATCGGGAGTCGCACGACCTCTTCGAGCGCCTCGCGCCGAACCTCGGCGACACGGCGTACCTGCGGTGGGTCTACGCGGACCTCGCCTCGCCCGACGGCGGTCTGCCCGAGCTCTTTTCGCCTCAGCCCGCCGAGGTCGCGTGGCCTTCGGACGCGCGCTCGCAGGACCTTTTGCGCTTCTGGAGGGCTCCGGATCCGGACACGGGCGCGCTGCGGTGGCGGTTCGACGACGAGCATTTCGATGGCCGGCTGATGGGTGATCTCTATCAGGACCTCGATCCGGTCGTCAAAGCGCGGTATGCGCTACTCCAGACGCCGGATTTCGTGCTCGACTTCATCCTCGACGAGACGCTCACGCCGGCGATCGACGAATGGGGCGTGGAGACGGTGCGGGTGCTCGATCCGGCGTGTGGATCGGGGCACTTCTTGCTTGCGGCGTTCAAACGGCTCGTGGCCGGGATGCGGGACAAGTTCCGGGATCGGCCGGTGAAGGAGGTCGTGAAGGATTGTCTTGCGCGGGTCGTGGGGATCGACCTCAACGATTACGCGTGCGCGCTGGCGCGGGCGCGGCTCGTGATGACGGCGCTTGAACTATGCAGGGAGAGCGAGCTTGCAGCGGCCTCCGATTTCCATCCGCAGGTGTACTGGGCGGATGCGCTGGAGCAGGTGGAGCGGGATGAGCCGGAGCAGCAATTGCTGCCGGGGATGGGATTCGAGGTGGAGAAACCGAAGGCGCTGTTGACGAGGCCGGAGGTGAGGGAAGCGCTGAGGCCGATTTTGAGGCGAGGGTTCCATGTGGTGGTGGGAAACCCGCCCTTTGACGTTGAGAAAGATGCACGAAAGCGTGCTTATCAGAAGGAAGTGGTCGGGAAGTCTCGGAGGTACATATCGGCATCAGGGAAGTACTCGCTGTGCGCACCGTTCGTGGAGCGCATGATCCAGGTTTCTACCGATCAGGGGCACATCGGCTTAATTTCCGCCAATTCATTCACAAAAAACGAGTTCGGCCGAGAGCTAATTGAGAAGGTATTACCTCGCTTCGATCTCAAGGAGGTCCTCGATAGTTCTGGGGTCTACATCCCTGGGGCGGCCATCCCTACAGTCATGCTATTCATTAAGGCCAAGCCCCCGACCTCTGACGTGATTCCTGTCACCATGAAAAAGCGAGGGGAACCAGTCACGCCGAATGACCCATCGCGCGGGCTGGCGTGGACTAGCCTGATCGCTGGACATCGCACCATTGGATATGAGGACGAATTTGTTTCTGTTTCACTGGTGTCTCGCCAAACATTATCGAAGCATCCTTGGAGTATCGGCGGTGGGGGAGCCGCGGAACTAAAGGCGCGACTAGAGGAGTCGGCACACATGATCGTGAGCCGAATGGCTGAAAGCGTGGGTATCGCAAGCTTTACGCTCGAAGATGACGTGTTTTTACGCCCCCTTCGAGCGTGGCAAAGAATCGGGCTACCCAGCCACCTTTGCTGGCCGATGATTTCTGGGGACAGCATTCGCAATTGGTCTGTTGGCGAAATTGAACACACCATGTTTCCTTACGGACCAGAATTGCGTGTACTCGACGCAACTGAGCCAAGCCTAATGCTGCTATGGCTGTATAGGACGAACCTCGCGAACGGCCTTCTTTTTGGCGGCAAGACGAAGGTTGAGGGTGGGCTGCGTTGGTACGAGTTTGGCCGACTTACCGCCGACAAGCTTCGCAGCCCCCTAACAATTGCCTATTCGGAGTTTGCGACACATAATCATTTTATCCTGGACCGCGGCGGCAGTGTATTCAATCGCAGCGCCCCAATCATCAAACTCGGCCACGAATCGAAAGCTGAGCATCTTACATTGTTAGCGCAGCTCAATTCCTCCGCCATCGCTTTTTATCTCAGGCAGATTTGTAGAGACATGGGCGGCGGTGGCAATGGTCGAGGCATCAGCGACGAGGTGTGGGAGCTTCGTATCCGACCCAATGCCACCAAGGTAGAGCAAGTCCCTATCGCCGCAATTAGCCACCCTCAACTCCAAGCCTTCGCCGCCCACATTGACGCCCTCGCCCGCTCACGCGTCGAAGACTCTGCCCCCGCCTCCATCAACGCCCACGCCACCTCCGGCCCTGCGCCCCTCCGCAAAGCCCTCGAAGCCCGTCACCAGCGCGACCTCGACGCCCTCTACAAGATGGTCGGCCTCCAGGAAGAGCTCGACTGGCTCTGTTACAAGCTCTACGGCATCGACCCCGACGCCGAGGTCCGCGATCCCGAGGACGTCCCCCCCTTGCGCCCCGGCCTCCGCCCCTTCGAGATCACCCTCGCCCGCGCCGACGCCGAGCGCCGCGAGGCCCTCGCGCGTGGCGAGGAGCCCGACGAGGCCCCCACCGCCTGGTTCGAGCGCCACGGCTGGCAGCCTTGCACCACGACCGACTCCCTCGACCCCCGAGAGCGCGCCCTCGTCGAGGCCCGCATCGCCCGCACCGAGGCCTCCCGCGACCTCGCCCTCGTCGAGCAGCCCACCTACAAGCGCCGCTGGTACCGCCCCGACCACGCCGCCGAGGAAAAGGCCGCGCTCACCGAATGGCTCGCCGATCGCATCGAGGCGTGGGCGAAGACACGAACGGAGCCCTTCACCATCGTCCAGGCCGCCGCCGCCCTCCAGGGCGACCCCGCCGTGCTCGCCGTCGCCGAGGTCCGCGAGGGCCGCGCCGATTTCGACCTCGAAAAGCTCGCCGCCGAGCTCATCCAGGCCGACGCCGTCCCGAACAACAAATACGACGTCTTCAAGCCCGAGGGCCTCGTCAAGCGCGCCGCCTGGGAGGAGACCTGGCGCCTGCAGCACCGGGAAGACGCCGGGGAAAAGCTCACGATCCCGGTCCCGCCGAAATACGCCTCGAGCGACTACCAGAAGCCCGACTACTGGCACCACCGCGGCAAGCTCGACGTCCCCAAGGAGCGCTTCATCGCCTTCACCGAGGTCCCCCGCCGCGAAGGCCCCGCCGGCGCCCTCTTCGGCTGGGCCGGCTGGACGCCCAGGCAAAGGGCGCGCGTGCTGCTGGAGCTGGACGAGCAGGCCGAGACGGAGGGCGTGCCGCTGGAGGAGCGGATCGGGCTCTTGTACGGAGCGTGGTTCCTGGTGCCGTACGTGGCGTGGGAGTCGAAGGATGCGGCGGAGGAGTTTGCGGCGATCGTGAAGGGAGCGGTCGGGGATGCGGGGGTGACGGAGGAGATGGGGAGGCGGTGGGCGGAGGGGAGGAGCGTTGCGAAGCCGGTGCGCGGCAGAGGGCGCGGCAAACGCTGAATGGGAGGGCAACGAGACACCATGAACAAGGCCCCCTACGAGCCCCAAGACTTGCAGGTGTTCCTGAGCCGACCGCCGGGTACAGCGCCCAGCATGGCGGCGGCTCTGCCGAGGATTGTCGTCAGTGGGCGCACGCGTATTGCACCTGCGCCCGTCGGGGCCGGGTCGACTTCCACGACTGATGAGCAATTTCCGCATTACGTTGCGGTAGCAAACTCAGAAGCTGTGGAAACAATTCAGCTCCCCTTTTCGCCCGGGGATCTCCTGTCATTCTTGCGGAGACTCGCTGGCGGAGAGCTCTCGATTCACGACTGTGTCGAGTTCGGGGCCGGCCTATTCGACGCAGTGTTCACGCGTTCGATCCGTGACCACCTGCGGAGCCTGGCGTCGAAGGGCAAGCCTCTGCGTCTGACCATCGCTACGTCGACTCCGGAGCTCCTCATGATCCCGTGGGAGCTACTATGTGACACACAATTCGGCGTATTGCCCCAGTTCCTGTGCCAGCGATCCGACATCAGAACATGCAGATCACTACGACTGTTTAATCGAGCCGATTTTGCGCACAAGTCGCTTTCTGACGACGCCGCACTGCGCATACTTCTCGTCACGGCCTCACCCTCCGAATTGCCTCCTCTCGAAGACGAGAAAGAGGAGTCGATGCTGCGATTCGTCGTGGATGAGGCGCCAGTCGTTCATGGCGTCGAGCTCCAGGTGCTCCACAACGCAACAGTGAACGAGCTGCGTAGAAAGTTGACTTCATTCAGGCCTCACATCGTTCATGTCAGTTGTCACGGAGCATTCAATCCTCGTGAGGGACTCGGCGCTCTCGCGCTGTGCTCTGAACTCGACCGAACGAAGATGGACGTCGTCAACAGTTTTCGCCTGGCGTCCCTGATCGATGAACCGAAAAGCGTCCGCCTGGTGTTTTTGAGCACATGTCACGGGGCGGCTCAGGATCCAATCGAGACATTTTCGGGTCTCGCCGAATGTCTGCACTCGAATGGAGTTGATGCGGTCGCTGCCTTGCAGTTCGAGTTGCTCGACACTACCGGTCATGCGGTCGCATTGAACTTCTATCGCCACCTGCTTCGTGAGCGACTCACCGTCGAAGAGAGCGTTACCCGGGTCCGTCAGTATCTCTTCCTCAACAACCATATGCTAAAGGAGTGCTTCGGCCTGGTCTTGTTCCAGTCCAACTGCTCCCTGTCGTGGAGCAAGGATGGCCACCGCCCCAGAAGTGTAAGTGGCGAGTCCAGGCCGCTCGACGACACGGAGTACGTCAAGGCTTTCGAGGACTGGGGTAAGCGGAAGATGCAGGAGAAGCTCTCTTCCATCCTCGATACGCTTCTGTCTCCGTACGTGGAACTCGAATCAATGGCGCCCGGCGACGTTGCCCTGATGCTCAACGTTTTCGGCAGCGCTGAGGTGGGCTCCAAAGTGATTCGGACCGTACGGGAAGCCCGGATCCCGGTGACACCGTTTCTCAAGATCGCGAAGCTTGCCTCGGAAATGTGTCACGCAACGCACGAACGCCAGCAACTCAAGACGTCACTGGTGCTCTTCGCACGGGATGATCCGGCAGAGTATGACAACCATCCCGTGATAAAACGGTCGGAAAGCTTGCCTCCCGGATTTTTCTTCGGCGAGATGAAGAAATTCGTGGGAGAGGCCATAAAGGTCAACGGTACGGACAGGGCGTTCGTGGCCATCGCTCGCCCGACGGCGACTGATATCGAGAGCGAGCATATCGGCAGCTTGAAGGACATGGACGTGCACAGCGCGGCAGTGTTCATCCTCGGCGATCCGAAGTGGGCGGGAGTGTTCTCAGCAACCAGCAAGAGGGGCTGTGCCTTCATCATACCGGAGAGATCCAGGATCAAGCTCGTCGTTGCTGGTGAACAGGTTGGAGAATACAGGCAGGGAAACTGGAGCTTTTCGAACTTCGCCGAACTGCGACGAGTGCTTTCAGACCTTGCGATCGGAACGTCGATCGATGAGCGTGTGTTGCTCGATGTTATGCAGAAGGCGATGGTCGCCTCCGATCTGAGTAAGGGCCACATCTTCGTCATACGGCAAAAGGATGGCGCAGAACCGCGACTGAACCCTGGCTACAAGAATATTGCGGAAAGTGATACGCACGAGCTCAAGGATAAGCCCGTGGCGAGTGTTTCGCCTTACGAGTATCTTGGCCTGGTCGAGGGAGATGGAGCCGTCATTCTTTCGCATGATGGTCGAACCCTTGCAATAGGCGCTAAGCTGGCCCCATCCCCAGACACGCAGGTGCTCGCCCTGAGCGCTGGCACCCGCCATCTGTCTGCACAGAAGATAACGAAGGAAAGCGCGACGGTTGCCATCGTCGTATCCGACGACGGTCCTGTCACGATATTCCATGAGGGCGAAGTCCGATTCCGCAAGACATGACGTGGCGTCGACCATGATGGCATCATTTGAGTCCGACAAATATGCGCTGAGGAGAGGCTGGCTGTGAGCTCGCAGCACAATACGGCGTGGGCACTAGACATGGACCGAACGCGCCTAGCCATCTCGCGTGGAGGGCGTCGGGGTAACCCGCCGCAAACTTTCTCAATGACCATGAGAAAGCGTGACGGCGACGCGAAAATCAAGTCCGGCACATATGCAATAATTTTCGAGCGTGACCATTACGGAAGCATCCAGTTCTACGCGTGGACAACCATCCAACACGCGAAAACGACCGACGCGCCAAAGCAAGACTTGTTGGCGGAATCCACAAGCCCATCGAGAACCGAGGGCGTATTTTCGGTCCGGCTTGAGCTTGGACCGTTTAACTATTTAAATCCGCCGCGCCCCATACGATTATTCTCGCACAGTCTACTATTGGTAACAAATTTCGACTCGCCAGATGTGCATTTCAATAGACAGTTCCGCAAAATTGGACTCGACGACTTTATCACCCTGAGAGATGGTGTCTTGTTCTTTGCGCGTACTTTCTTCATGACCTGGTATGAAAGAATGGGTAGGGCGCTGCAACTTAGCTTGCAGGCCTACTGCATGGGGCTCGGCACCAACATTAGTGATCGTAGCGTGTCATACCAGGATCGGGCTCGGCTCCTTGTGCGCTTTTTTGAGGACCACATCCTGCCTGCCGCCGCTTATTTGTCGCGCGCTCGCCAGATCTACGATCGCATTCAGTGCGATGGGAAACCGATGTTTCGCGAGTGGATCATTTCAATTAAGGATGACCGTAGGGTGCATGCGCGGCCATTTGGTGATGCAAGTGAACATGCGCAACGAATTGTCGATCTTGTCCTCGGTGACGAGCGCCTATTGACACAGATAGCCGACGAGCTTAATAAACCCATCGAACGCCGCTTTGAGGAACTACAGTGGACCGCGCCTCTCTGATAAGCAAGATTGGTACACTGGCCAATGCCATCGGCAGTATGGCACCGGTATTCGACACTCCGGAAAACGTACTCAAGAGCAAAGATGCCGACTTCTTGTATGAGGTCCTCTGCTATTTCTTCATGATTTCGAAGCTGCGTTCGGGAACTGTTATCACATACGTAAAGGGGCAGCTGGGGCATGCTCTACCGGGGAGACATGGTAGCAAGTGGAAACATTCTCACTTTGAGGTGGCCGTCCCATCAGGTGAGCGTCTTCACCTGTGTATGGCCACCTATATTCTTGACGCGTACGACGCCAAACGTGCGCCTGATATCTCGCTCCAGCAAGCGACTAGTGATACCACCCCCAGGTACGAGAACATCATTGCGATTTGGGACGCCAAGCACCGGAAGGCGCGCGAGGAAGACAGGGTAACCAGGGGAGACTTCGAGAAATTCCGTGGCGACGTGGAAGTCCTTAGGATCCCTCCTCCCAGTGCCGGCGACCTAACTGAGCGCGTCTGCTCACCTGAATTTTCCGTGTCAGCCCTCATCACTAATGGTCTTCCTCCAGGAGAGCCGGCAGCTCGCTTCCTCGACCTCGGCTTCTCTTGTGTAGCGAAGTTCACTGGCGAGGCGGGGCCGGTACCAAACCCTCCACGCACCCAGCATTACACGCGTTCAACAGCGAAGCGCACCAGTCCTTCAGCACAGCCGCCAGCCATGGCGGCGAGCCCCTCGGCAATAGCACTCTTCGCTTCCGTCGCTCCGGATGGACAGCATCCACAAGGAGAGACATGATACTGCATGAAGCACACTGCAGCCGGTTCTGTGTGACATGACCCAGACCATCCTCGACGCCTTCGACCTCCCCACCCGGGACCAAATCACCGCCCTCGGCTTCGTCGTCCGCCTCGAAGCCGAAGGCGCCGAGGCCACCCGCCGCCGCCTTGTCGACGAGTACGTCCTCACGCCTGCCGTACGCGAGGAGCTCCCCCGCATCTTCGACGGCATGCGCCGGGTTTTCCAGCGCGGCGAGGAGCTCGGCCGGTTCATCCACGGCAGCTTCGGCTCCGGCAAGAGCCATTTCATGAGCTTCCTCGGCATGTTGCTCGAGGACGACTCGGTCGCCTGGAAGAAGCGAGATCCCCTCGTCGGAGAGCTCGACAAGAGCCACCGCGCGTGGATCCGCGACGCCCACTTCCTCGTCGTCCGCCTCCACATGCTCACGACCAGCCACACGGATACCGGTTTCGACCGTGCCGTGTACGAGGCCTGCAACGTCGCCCTCCGCCACCACGGCAAACCCGCGTTCGAGTTCCTCGACGTGCAGGGCGTCCTCGACGAGGCCCTCCGCGAAGCCGAGCAATACGGCGACATCTTCTGGAGCCAGCTCGAGCGCGCCGGCATCGTCGCCTCGAAGGACGACTTCCAGACCATGGCCCAGGGCAGCCTCGAAGAGCGCGAGGACCTTGCACGCGCATACCTCTCATTCAAAGGCCGCGACGCTGCGAGCGCCGGAATCGACCCGAACTGGGCCGAGGGCCTGCAACGGCTCACGCGGCACGTGAAGGCGCAGGGCTTCGGCGGCCTCGTGCTCCTCGTCGACGAGCTCCTCCTCTGGCTCAGCGAGAAGACCGGGCCCGAGTTCAAGCGCGCCATCAACCAGCTCAACGTCCTCGTCGACCACACCGACGGTCGCCGCGCCCTGCCCCTCTTCGTGTTCGTCGCCCGGCAGCGCAACATCCGCGAATTTTTCCCGGACATGGTGCAGGAGGATGGGCTGCACCAGCACCTCGACCACCACGCCAAGCGCTTCGAGCTCACCACGCTCCAGGACGTCGAGCTGCGCCACATATGCAGGGAGCGCGTTCTTCGGCGAAAAGCGCCCGACGTCGTTCAGCCGGTCATCGATGCGCTGGCCGAGGGACACAAGAAGCTCCTGCCAACCCTGCTCCAGGGCGCCGATGTCGCTTACCTGCGCGACGTATACCCCTTCCACCCGGCGCTCATCGAGATGCTCATCGACGTCTCGACGCTGATGCAGCGCGAGCGCACGGCTCTGCGCCTGCTCTACGAGCTGCTCATCGTCCATTACCCGACGCTCCCGGTCGGTGAGTTCTTGCCCGTGGGAAGCGCCTTCGAGGCGATCTTCCCCGAGAGCGGCGTCGAGGGCAGCGAGCGGCGCGAGAGCTTCCGGCTGCTCAAGGCCATCCACGAGCTCTATTATCAGCGATTCCGGCCTGCAATGGGCGAGATGAAGCGGCGGGCCGAGGAGGAGAAGACCGGCTTCGATGACAAGCGACGTCGCGTGCTCGATCAACTCGTGAAAACCGTGCTCCTCGCCGAGGTCTCGCCGCGCCTGCGCGGCTCGGGCGGCATGAGCGTCGAGCGCCTCGTGCAGCTCAACGACGTGGACGTACCCGGCGAGATGGACAAGGCACGGATGGAGCGCGCCTACCAGGATCTCGTCGAGCTCTCGCGCCGCGTGCCCGCACTCCAGCTCACCGGCAAAAGCCGGAGCGCCGTCGTAGGCGTCGTCCTCCAAGGGGCGAACTTCGGCGAGGTGATGGACCGCGCGCGCAGCAAGATGGACACGGTCAGCGGGCGTGCAGGCGCGTTTTACCGTGTCTTCAGCGACATGCTCGGCCCCAAGAAGGAGCTCGTCTTCGCGAGCGGCGAAAACAACGAGCATGCGCTGCGCATGAAGTGGCGCGGCACCATGCGCAAGGGCTCGCTGGCGCTGCGGAACATCCGCGAGCTGTCGAATGCCGCCTTCAAGCCTGCGGATGGGGACGAGTTCCGCATCTTGATCGATTATCCTTGGGACGCCCCCGGCCACACCGTGGAGGAAGACAGGCAACGCGCGCGGGATGCACGGAAGCGCGAGGGTGCGCAATTCACGCTCTGCTGGCTCCCACGGCACCTCACGCCCTCCGAGGAGAGCGTGCTCGCGGACCTTGCGGCAGCCCAGTACATTGCGAGCCCGGTCGGGCAGGAGGATCTCCTGGGGAACCTCGCCATGCACGATCGTCAGCAGGTCGTGGAGCAGGCCTCCAAGCACGAAGCGAACCTCGTCAATCGCCTGCGGGACATCCTGCGCGAGGTCTACAAGAACCACGGTGAGGTGGTTCCCCTCAACAGTGACGTAAAAACGGATGTCCCGGAGCCCGAGCTCGACAAGAACCTCGAGCGCTTCGCGCACGAGCTTCTCGACAAGCGTTACTCGCAACATCCGAGCTTCGGCATGGAGCCTCGGCCCGAGGACCTGCAAAAGCTGTGCGACTGGATGGTCGAGGCGGCCGAGTCCGAAGGTCAACGAAAGCACTTCGACGAGGCCACGGCCAAGGTGCTGCGCGGGCTGGGTATCCCTCTCGAGCTCGTCGACATAGGACAAACCACCGCGGGATTGCGCCGCGACACGCGATACCTCAAGGCCGTATCGAGCCACGCCACCGAGGCGACCGTCCGGTGGGACACCGTCAATGAGCAGCTCGTGAAGGAGTTTGGCCTGCAGCCCGCCGTCTGCAACTTCTTCCTGGCCTTCCTCGCGCGGGCGTACGGGTTCCGCGCGCTCCACACGGTCACGCGCGAGACGCTCGAGGTGAAGATCGACTCGAAGCTCCGCACCTCGGTCACCCTCGAACGCGCTCCACTCCTCGAGCTCGCCGAGTGGAGCCGCCTCCGCGAGCTGGGTCCGTCGCTCTTCGAGGGGCAAGCCCCAGCCTCCCACCGTACACTCGCCGAGCAGGACCGTTACGCACGCCATCTCCGCGAGCTGGCGACAAAGAAGCGCATCGCGCTCGAGGGCCTCCATGGTCGGATCCGGACCCTCCTCGGCGAGGGCGAGCCACCGCCTCGTCTCCGCTCGATTCGGGACGCCCTTCAGCGGCTCTCTCCGCTTGCGAGCTCGAGCACCGACTCCTGCACCGTGCTCCGCGAGCTCCTGATCCGCTGGCCCGACGATACAGCCGATCCCGTCCGCGTCGTCGTACGCTCCGTGGAGTGCGTCCAGCGGGCACTCGAAGGGCTCGACGAGAAGGCCAGAAATCACCTGGGCCGCATCGTGGGCCACAGCGCGCTCGGGGACGACGTGCGGGCGCACTTCGAGACGCTTCACGAGCTCCTGGGCACCGAAGAGCACGAGCGCTCGCTCACGGACAAGGCCATCGCGAGCTGGAACGCCGAGGCCCACCGGCTCATCGAAGAGGTTCTGCGCCAGACGCCGCCGCTCACCAACCCATCCGCGAGGCGCCCGTCACCTATGCCACCCGCGCCCGACGCCACCGTGGGTTTCTCTGGCGGCAAGGCGACCGGCCCTTCCGAGGAGTGGAAGGTCATCCTCGCCGAGGAGCGCCTCCAGGCTGGTGATGGCGATGCATTGACCGCATTCTGGCGCCGCCTCCGCGAAAAACTGCAGGAACAGGGCGCTGCCCCCCTCGAGATCGAGATCCGTGTGCGGGTGAAGAAGTAGCGATGGAGACGCCCGAGCTGCTGCGCAAGCTGGTGGAAATGGCCGGAGGCCCGGCGGCGCAGGGGTACGTGCTCGCGCTCGATGGAGACGGGCTCGAGAGCGTGCCGCAGCGGGTCCAGACGAGCCAGGCGACCTACGAGGTTTGTCGGCCAAGGACGGAGCTCGAGCTGCGCCGCATGGTGTGGAAGTCGAGCGGTGCCCCCTTCATCGCGATTCTCCCGCCGGACCTCGCCCGCAGTTTGCCCGCGGATCTGTTGCACCGCGCGCGTCGCAGGCGGGTGCATGCGCTCGACATCCAGGACGTGCTCTCCGTCGTGCTGGGCGTGCCGGTGGTCGGGACAGACGATAGAGCCGTACAGCGCCTCGCGCTCGACCACCTGGAGGCATTGCGGGCTCAGATCAGCCAAAGGACGCACCCCACCGTCATCGATCGCCAGCTCCTCGACGAGCTGTTGCTCGACGTATGTTTCGGTTCGGGCGAGCGCCTACGCGCGCGCAGCCCGGGCGCGCTCCTTGCCGAGTGGGTGGAGCATCCGCCGGACTGGGACGAGAGTGTCCGCGAGCTGGTGCGGCGCAACCTGCCCCGCCTGCATGCGACCGAGGGCCGCATCCTCGCGTGGGCCCTCGCGTCGTCCGAGCGCCTGCGTGCGCTCGTCGTGCGTGGCGTGCTGCTCGCGATCGATGGCGAGGTCCCTGAAGCCGTCTGGGGCGAGCTCGAGGCGCTGCAAAAGGATCAGCAGGTCGGGGTTCCTCCAGACGTCCTTCGCGGCGTTCTCTCGCGCATTGCGGTGGAGGCGATCGAGGAGCTGAAGGATGACGCCAAGAAGTACCTGACGGAGGCCGAAACCATAGGCCGGCGCCATCTGTCGAAGGACGCGCGGTCGCGTAGCACCATTCTTCCGCTCGGTCTGGCGAACCGCTGCGAGGACGTCGCGCAACGTGTTGCGCGTGGCGAGCCCGTCCCGAGCAGCGAGATCACGTGGATGCGTGAGCACCGCGCGGCCGGCTTGATGCGCAACGAGATCAGCCTGCTCGAGGAGATGGCCCGGTTCTCGCGTTACCTCGCCACGCCTGACGCCGAGGAGGCGGGACCGGAGCTCGCCGGGCGAATCCGCAGTTACCAGAAGAGCGGCGCGTTTGCCGACATGAGCGCTGCTCGGCTACGTCGCGCTCTCGCATCGACAGCCCAGTTCCATGAGCAGGCTGAGAAGGCCCTCGTGGCCTATCAGGAGCGGCGCAACAGGGACAATCTCGCGTTCGCGAAAACGCTCGCGCGAGGATACGTCGAGGCGCTCCACAAGACCGAGGGCGTCGTACCGCTACACCGCCTCTGGACAGACGTTGCCCTTCGGCGTCCCAAGGATGAGGGCCTTTTCCTCGTCGTCCTCGACGGTTGCAGCTACCCTGCTTTCGTTGAGATCGTCGAGGAGCTTGCGCAGCTGGGCGAGCCCTTGGGGCTTCGCGCGCCCGAGCGAGACAGCGCGACCGGGCTCCTCGCCCTCTCGCTCCTGCCCACGATCACGAGCCATGCCCGCGGCGCGATCTTCCTCGGGGAGATCCCCAAGGACCCTCTCGCCGCCGAATCGGTCTGGCGCGAGGAGGGCGAACGGTCGACCGATCCGGCGAGATTCAAGCAGAACAAGGTGCTCGGCAATCGCACGCGAAAGCTGTTCCTGAAAGGGGATCTGGCCGAGGGGCCGGGCCCGTTGCTTCGCGCGCTCCAGGACACGAGCATCGAAATCGTCGCGGCGGTGTTCAATGCCATCGATGATCAAATTGGCTCAGCGAACACCGGAGCGCAGCTGCAGGTCAAACCGGACCAGATCTCCGGCTTCATCCCGAGCCTGCAGGCGGCTTTGGCGCATGGCCGTTCGATTCTCGTCGTCGCGGATCACGGCCACACTCCGTTCTGGAACAAGGCTCTGCGCGTGGGGGCGGGCTCGACCCCACGCTTCTGCGAGCTCGGTCCGAAAGAGGCTGCTCCCGACGGGTTCGTCGAGGTGAACGTCGAAGAACTCGGTGGCTCGTCCGGCAGGAAAGCGTTTGCTTGGCGCATGGGCGCTTACCAGGGTTCGCCGCAGGTTGGGTTTCACGGGGGCGTGGGGCTCGAGGAGATGGTGGTGCCGCTGGCCTGGCTCGTGCGCGATGGCGTCCGCGCCGGTGAGCCGTCTTGGTGGTTCGGCCCGACGCACGCCTCGGCCGCGGAAATGAAGGTTCGGCCGGCCGAACCTCTCGCCAAAGCCACGGCGCCCACCCGCCAGCAGAAGAAAGCTGCCCCGGCGCCTCCGGCAGCCAAGCCAATCCAGACCGACCTCTACGATCGTCGACCGTCGATCGAGGCACTCGCGGTCGATGCAGATCGACTCCTGGGGCTCCCAGCCGACGTGATGGAGGGGCTCGAGCCTGACGAGCGGGCGGTCCTCACGTTGCTCGCCCGACACGGGAGCGCACGCATGAGCGAGGTGGCGCGGGTCCTGGGCAAACCCGCCGCGCGCGTGGGAGGTTGGATGGCCAAGCTCCATCGCAAGCTGCATGACGTCGGGGCGCCATGTTTCTCCACGGATCGGTTGCCGAACGGCGAGCAGCAGTACACCTTCGTGCCGCCCGAGCGCCGGAGGAACGCATGACCGTGAGCGAGATAGAAGCCCGCGAGATCGTCGCAGCCCTGCGCGCAGGCGCGGTGCCGGAGCGCGGGCTCCACCACATCGCGACCGGCCTCGACAAGCTGATGGACGCCGTGGACGCGGAACTCGACTTCGTGAGCAGCGGCGCGGGGCGCGGTCTATCGAAGTGGATCCGCGGCGAGTACGGCAGCGGCAAGACCTTCGCGACACGCTTGCTCTGTGCGCGCGCCCGTGCGCGACGCTTCGCGACGTCGGAGGTCCAGATCTCGATCAACGACACGCCACTACAGCACCTCGAGACGGTGTACCGGCGCCTCATGGAGCGGCTCACCACCGCAGCCGAGGGCTCGCCCGCGTTCCCCTCGATCGTCGACGCGTGGCTCTTCGACGTGGGCGAACAGGTGACCGCGCTGCGTGGACTCTCCGACGATGATCCCGCGTTCATCACGGCCGTCGAGGAGCGTCTCGAGGACAAGCTCGCGGCCCTTCGGGCCTACAACCCGGCGTTTACCCAGGTGCTCCGCGCCTACCACCGCGCCATGTCCGCAAACGACTTCGGCACGGCCCAGCAGCTCCTCGCGTGGCTCTCGGGGCAACCGAACGTCGATCGCACGGTGACGAGCCGGGCAGGTGTGAAGGGAAACGTGGATGGGCAAGCGGCGCTCGCATTCCTGCGCGGCGTGCTCATGCTACTCCGACAATCGGGATATGCGGGGCTCGTCGTCGTGCTCGACGAGGTGGAGACCGTGCAACGCATGTCCGCTCCGGCACGCGAAAAATCGTTGAATGCGCTTCGCCAGCTCGTCGACATGCTGGCGAACAACGACCTTCCGGGACTGTACCTCGTCGTCACTGGCACGCCTGAGTTCTTCGACGGCTACAAGGGCCTCAAGTCACTGCCGCCGCTCTACCAGCGGATTGCTCCGCGCTTCGAGGAAGACCCGCGCCACGATAACCTTCGCGCTTTGCAGGTCCGCCTTCTTCCGTTCGACACGCAGCGCCTTCTTCTCGTGGGGCAGAGGGTGCGGGGCCTGTTCCCAGCGCAAGAGGGCGCCCGTGTTCAGACCGTCGCCGATGACGCCTTTCTCGAGGCCATGGTCCGCGAGGTGACGAGCGGTTTTGGCGGACAAGTTGCAGTTTGTCCGCGCATTTTCTTGAAAGAAGTGGTCGATGTGCTGGACAAGGTCGATCAGCACTCCGACTACGATCCGCGTGGTCGCTACAAGCTCGAAGTAAACGAGGCCGAGCTGCGGCCCGAGGAGCTTGCGGCCCGCAGGGGGATCGCACCTTCGGCGCAGCTGGACCTCGAAGAGCAAACCACCGAGGCCAAGCCGGCGGAGGAGAAGCCCTCGGAAACGAAGCCCGCACGGACTCGCAAGCGGTCGACGCGTCGCCTGGACGGCTGAGCATGAGCAGCTTCGTCCGTCTGCATCCCCAGCTCCGTCACGGCATCGTGAACGACCTGGGATGGCGGAGCTTACGCCCGGTGCAAGAGCTCGCCGTCGATGCGGTTCTCGACGGCTGCAACGTGGTCGTCCTGGCGCCGACGGCGGGCGGAAAAACCGAGGCCAGCATTTTTCCCGTGCTGTCCCGCATCCTGAGCGAGGGGCTCGACCCCGTCGCGGCGCTTTACGTGTGTCCGATCCGCGCGCTGTTGAACAACGTGGAAGAGCGCATTCGCGCTTATGCGCGGATGGTGGGGCTCGACGCATTCAAATGGCATGGCGACGTGGCTGCCACGAAGAAGGCCCGATTTGCGAGGGAGCCTGCGCACCTCCTGCTCACGACGCCCGAATCGCTCGAGGTGATGCTCATCAGTCAGAAGACGAGCGCGCGCAATCTGTTTCGCCAGCTATCGGCTGTCATCGTGGACGAGATCCACGCGTTCGCCGGGGATGACCGAGGCGCGCATCTCGTTGCCCTTCTGGAGCGGCTCACACACTTCTGCGGCCGGGATCTCCAGCGTATCGGCTTGTCGGCGACGGTGGGAAACCCGGAGGAGATTGGCGCGTGGTTCCAGGGATCGAGTCGACGGCCATTTCGTCTCGTCGATCCGCCACGGCCACTGGCCGAACGGAATTTGCTGATTGACCGAGTCTCCGACGTTGCGGACGCGGCTCGGGAGGCGGCACGGCTCGGGCAAGGCAAAAAGAGCCTCATATTCGTTGAGAGCCGCAGCCAGGCCGAGCGGGTGGCAGCGGCGATGGCCGGTCGTGGCGTCGAAGTCTTCGTGCACCACAGCGCCGTGAGCCGCGCCGATCGACAGCTGGCCGAGGCGCACTTCGTGGCGGGGACGAACACAGCGATTGTCTGTACGTCAACGATGGAGCTAGGCATCGACATCGGCGATCTCGATCTCGTGATCCAAGTCGACGCGCCGTCCTCGGTCGCGAGCTTGCTTCAGCGCATGGGTCGCACGGGGCGGCGTGCGGGGACGAGGGCGAACTGCACGTTCCTGTGCGAGAGCCCGGAGACACTCGTGCAGGCGGTCGCCTTGCTTCGCTTGGCCGAGCGCGGATGGGTGGAGAGCGTGCGTCCCGTGCACGCTGCCGCGCACGTGCTAGCGCATCAGATCATGGCGCTCGTGCTTCAGGAGGGCGGGATCTCGCGGCATCGCGTCCGCGAATGGGTGGCATCGGCGACGCCATTTCACGGGCTGGACGAGGCGGACGTGGCGGAGCTCGTCGACACGATGATCGCGCGTGACATCCTACACGAGGCTGATGGTCTTTTATCGCTGGGGGTAGCGGGAGAGCTACGGTTCGGTCGGAAGAACTTCTTCGAGCTCTACGCGGTCTTCGACGCCCCGCAGGCGATGCGGGTGATGCATGGAAACCAGGATGTGGGTATCGTGGAGACGGCGTTTGTCCGCGCCGTGCTCGAGAAGCCGGGCGGCGGAAGCTTTCGGCTCGCGGGACGCTCCTGGCAGGTCGGGCAGGTCGAGTGGTCGAAGGCGGTGTGCCGTGTGACGCCTGCGAAGGCCGGGCGCGTGCCGGTTTGGTTGGGAACGCCTTCGATGATGTCGGGGGCGGTGTGCGCGGAGATCAAGCGAACGCTGGCCGGTGACGAGCAGCATGCGTGGTTGTCCGATGCGGCGGGGGCTGAGTTGCGGGAGCTGCGGGAGGACTACGACGGGCTCGTGGGCGAGGGTGAGACGCCGCTGGAGGACGATGGGGAGACGATCCGCTGGTACACGTTCGCCGGGGGAGCGTTGAATCGGTTGCTCGCAAGTGGGCTCGAGCGGGTGGGCGCGGGGGAGTGGACGGCCGGGAACTGGTCGCTGAAGCGGAAGGGGCACGTCGAGGTCGGAGCCGTGCGGGAAGATGTGCTCAGGCTCGCGGGGCTGCGGTGGGAGGAGGTTGCGGGCGGCGAGGCGAACGACGCGAAGCTCGAGGAGGTGAGCAAATTTCAAAGGTGCTTGCCGGAACGGATGGCGAGAAGGCTCGCGGTGGAGAGGTTGTTCGATGTCGAGGGAGTGATGGCGTTTGCGGGGCGGTTACGAGTGCCGGTCGTGTCTAGGCGTGGAGGATGAGGCCGCATGGTTCAGGCAATGCCCAGATCGACCGCCGGAACCATTACTCGTACCAGTTCCCCCAGCCTCCCCCCCCAGTTCACCGACGGACAGCTTGGGGTCGAAATCATGAACCGCGAGCTGAAGGAAACCTCGCCGCAACCGCCACCCCGCATTGCGCAGTTTTAGCTCGTGTCTCTTCATGCTGGCCCAGAGGCGCTCTCGACGTGAGAAGTCGGCGCGCCGTTTTTCGGAGTAGTCCGTCGCGCCCAGGTGTGCGTCCCCAATGATTCCCAGCTTCATGGCTCCTCCGGCAACGTGGTGTCCGAGACTACATGAGTCGGCCTAGTGCGTCGAGGGTGCACGTCGCGAGCGACGACGACCCGCCCTCTGTGCCTGTTGCACCACCGGGCTACTCTCCTTTACGCTCGGGTACCCAGCCAACCATGCTCGCCTACCAAGAGGCCCGGTGAACACGCCACAGGCCACTGCGCCAACCTCGTCCACCCCGCGCTGGCAGGCCGCGCTGGCGGCGGTGTCGCTCGCGCTGCTCTCGGTGCTCGTCCTGTTGCCGCTCGCGGTCACGCTGCTGGCCCTCTGGGCGGGCGTCCTGGGCCTCGCGAGCGCGTGGGCGCTCGACGCCATCGGCGCGCGGGAGACGCACGTCGTGGAGGGCGCGGTGGCGATCGCCGCGTCCTTGCTCGGGCTGACCGGGTTCGTCGCGTTGATCGGCGCCATCGCCTCGGTCGTGCGCAAGCTCGGCTCCCGCGGTGCACCATCAAGACCCGCGGCGTCGCAGCCGGTGGGTTACTACGTGCCGCCGATTCCCCCGCCGAAAGAGCGTTCGTCCTGGTATCGGGAGCTCTTTCGTCACCCGTGGCTCTCTCTCGGCGGGGTGGCGCTCTTCGTCGACGGGTGCGTCGTGCCATTCCAGGCATCACGCGTCATCCGGATGCCGCTGGATCTGCTCGGTGGTTTCATCCTCGCGGGCGCGACGCTCCTCTTCCTGTTTGCCGCGGCGCTCTCGACCCGGGGGTGGTGGCTCTGGATGCGCTCGCTCTGGACGGGCGTGCGCCGGTCGGCGTTTTTCGCGGGGCTCGTGACGGCGGGGAGCCTCGCTGTCTCGGTCATCGCGCTGCTCATCGGCAATGCGCTCGGCCAGGTCGCGTCGGCGCTCTCGGCGCAGGAGATGGCGCGTGCGCTCGAGACGTGCTCGGGGTCGACGACGGCTTGCTCGCGGCAGGTCGTGCAGGGCGCGCTCGGGGGAAAACCGCGGAGCCTGGCGCCAGCGCAGGCTGGGGAGATCACGACGCCGGAGGAGGAGGCGGGCTTCAATCGGTGTGTGGAGGCTCTGCACCATCGCGATGCCTACGGGAACAGCGATCGAAGCGAAGGGATCCGGATTGCATACGGCTACACGCGCGACAAGGATTCGGCGGAGGAGATCGTGCAGGAGATTATCGTCGCGGTCTGCACGCGGAGCCAGCGGCTCAGAAATGTCCGGGAGTACTTCTTCAAATCCGTGCGCAACGCGGCCTTCAAGGAGACACGCCAGGGCCGCCGGTCCTGCCCGCTCGATCCGAACGATCCCCCTCCTTTCCCCGTGGCATGTTTCCAGGACGGCCCCATCCCGGACCTTCTTCGAGAGGAGGCGAGGGAGAAGGCCGTCTACGACGCGTTATGTGGCCTCAAGCCGGAAGAGCGGAAGGTGATCGTGCAGCACCTCTGGGAGGACCGTCCGCACGCCGAGATCGCCCAGCGCCTCAACCTCACCACGGAGGCCGTACGGCAGCGGTACAGTCGGGCCGTACGTGCGCTCAAGGAGAAATTTGATGAGCGATGTCAGTAACTTACAGGAATTTTTGTCACGTCTCGTCGCCTCGTGACTGGGAGCTGCGGAGCCGGTTAGCGGCTCCGCCTCGCGCCAGGAGGGCGCGAATTCCCATCACGAAAACGAGCAGAAACCATGGCGAACAAGCCGTCCAGCCCGAACGACGATCGCGCGAAGGTCAAGAACCCCAACAACCCGGCGTACGAGGCCGACCGGATCAACCGTGAACGGCAGGGGCATGGCAACGCCCCGCCGCCTGCGCCCGCAGCGCAGCCGTCGCCGCCGAAGGAGCAGCCCAAGAAGTGACGTGACAACAGCGGGGCGCGCTCCTCCGGGGACGCGCCCCGCGCTCTCGAAAAAAATCTTCGTCACGTTTTGCCCCCTCCTGACTGGGGCCTTCGGACGGTTCGCAGCGACGCCTGCGGACCACGATCCCGGAGGTCCTCATGCCCGCTGCCCGTGCGCTCCTCGTCGTTCCGCCCCTTCTCAAGTACAGCGCAGGCCCCCTCCTCGGCCCCGCGCTCCTCGTCGCCGCCGCTCGCGCCGCGGGGCACGAGGCCGACGCGCTCGACCTGAGCATCCGGTGGATTCGCGAACGGCTTCCGCCCGACCTCGAACTCCCTGCTTCGACCGTCGTCGGCGACCACGACAAGCCCGGCGCGCTCCTTTCCGCGCTCCAGCGCGAGACGTTCGTGCCCATGCTCCAGGTGTACCTGACCGACTTCGATCGCCTCGGTGACGCGGATCCCCATCTATCGCTCACGTGCTCGCACGACGCCGTGGATGCTGCGGTCGAGCGCCTCGTCGCGTCACCCGTGGGCCATTGGATCCGCTCGCAGCTCGAATCCTCCACGCGGCCCGACGTGTTCGGGGTCTCCGTACTTTTCAGCGGGCAGGTGTTGCTCGGGCTCGTCGCGAGCGCGATTGCCCGGGAGCTCTGGCCGTCGGTGCAAATCGTTTGGGGCGGCGCTCATGTAACGGCGTTGCAGGACCGGATCGTGCAGGATGCCCGGTTCGGCCGGTTCGTGGATACGTTCGTGATCGGGTATGCCGAGCGCACGTTCGTCGAGTTGCTCGACGCGGTCGCACGCGACCTGCCGTTGCCACAGGAATGCTTGCGTGCCGGCGGTCGAATGGTTCGTCGTGCCGTGGACGATCCGACGCATGCGCCTGTCTTTCAGGATCTATCGCTGTATGGATTGCCGCGCCTCACGCTGCCGACGCAAGCGTCTCGCGGTTGCAGCTATGGGAAGTGTGAGTTCTGCACGTACCCGACGATCGAGGGCGTCTACCGAACGCTCCAGGATGCGGTCGTCGAGCCCGTCGTGAGAACAGCGGCAGAGCGAGGCGCAAACGTCGCGTTCAAGGACAGCCTGCTCGTCCCGAAGCGACTCGCGGCGCTTTCCGAGCAGATCGCGGGGCGCGTTCGCTGGAGCGGGTGCACGAAGCTGCATGCATCGCTCGATGCGACGGCGCTACGGCGGCTTTCGCTGGGTGGATGCGATACGCTGGAGGTGGGGCTCGAGACGATCGATCCGGAACAGCAACGGCGCATCGACAAGAAGCAATCGAAGGGTTTGTTTTTACGCGTGCTCGATGCCGCGGGGGAAGCCGGCGTCGGGCTCGTGGTCAATTACATCACGGGGTTCCCCGAGCAAAACGCAGTCGCTGCGGCCGAGGAGCTCGCGTGGGTGCGGGAAGAGCTCTCGCGACGCACCGGATTGCGCGCCGTGGTGGAGCACAACGACTTCCAGCTCGAGCGACTCTCGCCGATGGCGCGTTCGCCGGATGCCTGGGGAATCGCGATCACCGGGGAATGGCCGTGGGCGAGCGTGCTGGGGTGGCGGATGGCGACGGCGCCGCGCGCGCTGCCAGGGTTACGCGTCGTGGCATGAGGAGATGCTTTTGCGACCCAGAATCGGGTAGGATCGCGGCGACGAGATCATGGAGCAGCGCTTCCCCTTCGGCGTCCCCGTCGCCTCCTGCCCGCCATCCGCGTCCTCGCCCCGTGGCCTTTTCGTGCTCGGCGCCTATCCGAGCGCGCTTCGCGTCGCGTGGGAGCCACCTCGACCCTGGAAGCCCGTGAAGGCGCTCGCGGTGGCAAACGAACCCGAGCCCTTCTGGGCGGGGGCGGATGAAGGCGTGCATATCGAGCGCTGGAAGGCTTCCGTCGGCTTCTCGCCGGCGTGGGGTCGGATCGGACGGTGCGGAAATCTGAACGGCTCCTCCGGGGTCTGGGTGGAGCGGCAGGTGCTCGCGCCTCTGGGGGCCGCGCGTGGCGCTGCCTGGATCACCGACTGCCTCGACACCTACCGCGGCAGCACCGGCGGGGCACGACGGATCGAGAATACGTATGCACCATTCGCTGTTGCAAACGGGCTTCTCCGTGCAACGTTTTTACCGCATCCCTCGGAGAACGACATCGTACGCGAGGCGCTGCGAGATCATCGCGACCGGCTCTTGGCTGAGCTTCGGACTGCGCGCGCGGAGGTCATCGTGACGCTCGGCAACGCGGCGCTGCGCGTCTTTCGCGAGCTCGTCCCGCTTGCGACCTCCGAGGACCCGGGGAGCCGCCTACGCCCGGATCCAGGGCATTACGGAAATGCTCGGGCCGTGCGCATCGGCAACATGAGCGCGCAGTGGATTCCGCTGGCGCACCCCGCGGCGCCATTAATCTTCCAACGCGCGCACGGGCGATGGATGGCGGCACGGGCAACGGAGTAAGCTACACGTAGACTTCATGGCCGTCGTTGGGTGCCGTCGTACGGAGTCACGAGCGCACGACATGCTCGGCGAGTATCACGGCGACATCGTCGTGGAACCTCCCCGAAGGAAGCTCCACAGCCTCGACCAGCGCATCGACGGCCGAGCGGACGTCACCCGCCAAAGCGATCCCGGAGAGCCTTGGTTGAGGCAGGTATTTCAAAAGACCGTCGGACGCCAGGAGAAGACGCCCCGTGAGGGGCTGACGCTCGATACTCGTAGGCATGCATTCCCCACTGCCGAGAAGCGGCTTGCGCTTCTGCCTCGCGGTCAGCTCCACGACCCGCCCGGCCTCTACGAGGAGCGCCCCCGAGTCTCCGATGCTCGCGCCCCACAGCTCGCTGCCGCTCACCTGGACCACGACGAGCGTCGTCTCCCCACACTTTGGATCCGCGGACATTTCGCGGTCGAGTTGCACGAGCCGTTCGCACCAAGTCGCAGGCGTGAGCTCCATGTCTGCACCCAAGGCAGACACCGCCTCCGCTGCCCGTTGTGCAGCGAGCGCGCCGCCGGAAAGCCCGCCCGCGCCGTCCGCAATGACCAGTGTCCACCGGCGACCACGGCAGCTCGCTTCAAGGCGATCCTCGTTTGCACTGCCAGCGCGCCGCTGCGACCAGACCTGTAGCCATTCCAGTGGAGGGGTGACGGGTATGAAGTCGTCATTTGGCACGGGGACGCCCACCTCGACGCTCTCCACGACGTTGTCTCGGAACCACACCGTTGCTTCGTCCGGCTCGACTTTGCAGTGGCGGCATGCGGCCTCCGGCGTGCCCGACACGGCAACCAGACCGGCCACGTTCTCCCCCATGTCGATCAGGGGTGCGCGTCGCCCTGGTGGGTCGAACCAGCAAATCGCGTCGCCAAGCGTGTACTCGTGCAGGCGGCAATACCCGTACTTGTACTGGATTCGCCACGGCTGCAGGTCGCCGCAGCGCGGGCACTCTGCTTCGGCCACAACAATATCGAATATGCCCATGACGGCTATGAGGCGGGGACCGCGTTTCCACGACGCGGCGCTCTCACCACGTAAATCTTGCGTTTCCTCAGCAGGGCAACACCCGTCGGCGTTACCTGCGTGTCATGAAGGTCGACCTGCTGCAGGCAGGTTGAATCGACCAGGCTTGCCGCTCCTCGATCGGTGACGCCCGTGCCGGCGAGCGACAGGAACCGCAGGCGCGGCACGTTCGCGAGATGGCGCACGCCGGCATCCGTTACTGCCGTCCGATCCAGCGAGAGCGTCTCCAGCGCGGCCATGCGGCCGAGATGGGCGCAGGCCCCATCGGAGATCGCCGTGCCGCTGAGATCGAGCTCGCGCAGCGTCGGCGCAGCCGCGAGGAGACGCGCGCCCTCGTCGGTCACGGACGTGTTCGTGAGCTCGAGCGTATGAACCCTCGTCATACGCTGCAGGTGTGCCAGTTCACCCTCGACGAGCGGGCTCTCGTCGAGAGTCAGCGAAACGAGCGATGACAGGCTGCTCGGCAAGCACGCAAGCCCATCGATCCGCACGAGCGATCCCGATATCATCAGATATTGGAGCGCCCCTCCGACCGCGTGAACGAGACCTTCTCCGCGGACTGAGGTGCCTTCAAGCCGGAGCGAGCGCAGCCGATGCAGCCGGGCCAATCGCTCCAGCGTGTGGTCATGGATCCCGCCGCCACGCAGGCATAACGTCTGTACTTGGTCCCGACCATCGAGCCTTTCGAGCTCGTCATCATGGACCTCCATCGACCAGTACAGGCTGTACCGTGAGCGACTCGGCGTCTCGACGTGGGGCGGGATCGAAGGGCCCAGGACATGAAAAGGCGGATACCCCTCCTCCGCATGGTAAAGCAATGATTCGTTGGCGGTGAATCGACCGCAGCAAAGCACTTCAATGAACGTTTTGCCTCCGTGCTCGTGCGTCACGGTGAGGTTGATCCACTCGGGGACCATGCCGTCGCGAAGGAGCAGATCGAGGACCGTCGTGGCATCGACGCCCTTCAGGTCGGCGCGTGAGAAGCGCTCGCCGTCGCCGGGAAAAACAACCTCGTCCGGGTGAAGGGGGTTTCCGTCGTAGGACGCGTTGAGCACGACATCGAAGCGAATCTCGTCTGGCAGGTGCTCGAGGACCAGCTCGCGCGCGAAGTCGCGAGCCCGGAGGGATGCGGTTTCGAGGCGGGAGGCGAAGGTTGCTCGGTCCATGAATTCAGTCGTTATGCACGGTACCAGACCGTGGGCCGGGGAGCGAAGGGGACCGTCGCGACAGCTCGCTCCCAGTCCGGATGTCGAGCGCAACCTCGACCCAGCCGCCCGGCGGATCCATCTCCGCCGATACGATCAGCGCGTCGCCTCGAATCTCGTGGAAAACGATGCCGTCGACTGCAACGTTTCGTGCGATCCACCGGGTTTCGAGCCTTCGATCCACCGCGTGCACGTCCGTCCAGCCCAGGACGAAGAGGAACTCCTCTCCTCCGTCCGGAGTGGGCACGGGCGCGAGCGCCAGGTGGCCGAAACGCGAAGGAACGGCGATCGTGGCGCGGAGGGCGCTGGTCCCGATGTCGAGTACGTACACGGTGTCCCCACCTCCGAGGACGATCGCGTCGGCACTCTCCCAGACCAGCTCCTCACGGAATGGGACGAAGGAAGCCCTGCCGAAATCGATGCCCACACTCCATACGACCTCGTCCCCGCGCTCGAGGACGTAGATCGGCCCTTCGTTCCCCTCACTTGCGCCGAGCCAGCGTGCGGGGCGCGGTGCGTCGGAGCCCTCCAGGCGCTTCACGGTGTACATCGTGCGCTCGATGAGACGCAGTATAGCCGATCCGCCCCCGTCCGTCGTCGCCCGACGAAGTCGCACATCGTGCGCGCAGTCGGGCCGCGAATGCTGCATGCTCTGCGAATGGCCAAGCCCCGTCGTGCCCGAAAGGACGGTCGCCGCACGGATACCGACGATCCCCGCGCTCTCGTTGCGGAGGTCGACCGAGCGGTCGTGAGGCTCGTCGCGCGGCGGAGCGACGAGCTCCGGCGCGGATACGAGGCGACATGGAGCGAGGGGCAGAAGCGGATCGATGCCTCTTTCCACGCGGCGCAGAGGCGTGCGGCGCGTGCGAAGCGGCCACGTCTGCCGAAGGCGGCACTCACGCGGGGCGCACATCGGTGGAGGAAGGAGATCGAGTTGCTGTTCCTCCACGATGTGGAGGCCGAGGTGGAGGCGGCCGCGGCACTCCGCGCGACGATCGACAGCGCGATCATGCAGGTCGAGGAGCGGATCGCCGCCGCCGAGCGGGTGGCGACCGCGCAGATCATCGGCGCGATCCTGCTGTTTCAGGCTGAGTCCGGGATCGCCAGGCACGCAGGAGAGATCCTGAGAGCTCGGTGGCTCGCGAAGCTCAGCGGCTCGAAGCCGAGGACAGCCGCGCAAAAGCAGGCGCTGCTCCGCGCGGCCGAGCTGGCCGTCGGCGAGGTGAGGCGCGACGAGAGCGCGTTCAGAGAACAGCTCGCCGCGGCGCGTGCACAGACGGAGGAATGGCGGCGACGCGTGCAGCTTGCGCGCGACGTGGGGGACGACGAGCTCGCAGCATACGGGCAGACGATCGTGGACGAGCACGAGCGCGTTGCGGCCGAGCTAGAGCGGGAGCTCATGACGCAGACCGCGGCGCGCGAAGCGCTCGAGCGTCGGCTGACAGAGGCGCGCGACCGGCTCGCGGCTTCGCCCGCTCGCCAGCGCGTCCAGTAGATCGGGATCGCTTCCGCCACATAGAACCTGTGGCTGTCAAGCCTGTTTGTCGGTCCCGACTTCAGGGAAGGGGAGGGGAAGGGAGGACAACTGCTGGACCGGGATGCCGATCCCGTTCGTCAGGCGGCTCCCCGTGCCAAATCTTTGCCAAATCTCGCGTCCAGACCCGTCCCAACCTGTCCGCTCCTGTCCACCTCCAACCCTCTGAAATCCCTGCGAAAAGGCTGCAATTGGCGAGTCACCCGAGAAGGCTCGGAGGGGTTTCGTAAACCGTAGGTCTCGAGTTCAAATCTCGAAGGCGGCTCCAGGCGTTTCTTGGGTGATTCCGCGGGGTTACAGACCGCGAGGTTGATCGCCCGTCCGGTGGCCAGAAATCCTGTGGCCTCACTGTGGCCTCAACCGACGATGGTCGGTTCGGTGGCCTCAGCTCTGGTCCTCGTCCTGGCCGTCCGTCTTGGCGTTCTGCCGAGTTCGGCGTACCGGCAGCCGGCGGGCTGCCTCTTCCAGGTCCTGCTTGAGGAAGTGGACGTACTTCTGCGTGGTCGCCAGGTGCTTGTGACCTGCCATCTTCTGGACGACGTGGACAGGGATGCCAGCGCGGAGCCAACTGGTAATCGCGTAGTGTCGGAGACCGTACACCGACCACCCGCTCAGGCCCGCCCGCCGGCAGACGCGCTCGAACGCTTGGTCGATCCCGAACTGACCCCACGGTTTGCCGTGGTCGTTCAGGGCGACGTGCGCCTCCCTGGGTCCCCTCTTCACGATGGGGGCGAGGAGACGCGCGAGCTCCCTGGAGATCGGGATCTCCCGCTGGCCGGTCTTGGGCGTGTGGATCTCGCCGTGTGACCGACCCTCGCTATCTACGCGCACACTGTCCTGCAGCGACGCGACGTTTTCGCGCGAGCTCTGGTGCAGTGGGGGTGGGATGTCAGCTCGGCGGCGTGGCGCGGGCTTCTGCTTCGGCGATCTTTCTTCGGAGGT
>NZ_WJIE01000030.1 GCF_009649845.1 Polyangium spumosum | reverse complement strand
GGTGACGGCTCATGCTCTAGGCATGACGTGATTGCTCGGCCGTGCTTGCGCAGGCTCGAGCGAGGGCCACGTCACCACACGTTTGCGTGTTGCGTACAATCCAGTTTTCAAGGACCGAGCCGAAGGTCTCCAGCAGGTACTCCTGCCATTCCTTCGTTCTGTCGTCTCGCCGTCCGTCCGGGCCGCTTGCGCGGCACCATTCCTTGCGGCGAGGTCGGTTGTTTTAGAGCGTCTCGTTCGCCCTGTCAACCTTTTTTGCTTCCGCTACGCTGGATCTTCCTTCCAGTTTCGCTTCTGCAACCCCTCTCGCTTGGGTCCGCTCGCTTGTTCAGCTCGCGTTTTCCTCGCGATCCAGCGCCTTCAGGGTTTGCCCTCCAGCGCGTCGGGGAGGCGGACTTTACTTACTGCGTTCCGCCTGTCAAGCACCCCGTCTCTTTTTTTCGTCCCGCCTCTCTCTTTCCTTTTTGAGGTGAGGGTGGCTGGGACGGCCGGGCCGGGGGGCCAGCCCCGTCTCGCCCTGGATCCGTCGTCCCGGGCGCGTCGGGGAGGCGGAACATACTCCCCCCCTCCGGCCTGTCAAGAAAATCGTCCGGGCACTCGTCCCTGGGCTTCGCTCGGTTGCCCGGCCCACCGAGCAGAGCCAGGATCCAGCCCGATTGCTCGCCTCGGTCATCGCATGAAAACCGCATCGAAAGTCCTCGGCATCCTGCTCCTCATCGCCGCCGTCTTCACCGTCGGGTTCTTCATCGGGCGATCACGACAGGGCCCGCCGCCCCCTCGTTCGTACGAGCTCGCGCCCCCCGCAGAGCCGACGCCTCCACAACAGCAGCAGCCGATCCCGCTGGATCTCACGGCCGAAGAGCGCCGCGACATCGACGTCTTTCGCCGCGCCTCCTCGTCCGTCGTGTTCATCACGAGCATCGCCGTTCAGCGCAACCTCTTCTCCTTCGACGTCATGCAGATCCCGCAAGGCACGGGCACCGGCTTCGTCTGGGACGACGCCGGGCACGTGGTCACGAACTTCCACGTGATCCAGCAAGGCGACCGCTTCTCCGTGACGCTCGCCGATCAGTCGGAGTGGGACGCGAAGGTCGTCGGCACGGCACCCGAGAAGGACCTCGCCGTCCTCAAGATCGAAGCGCCCAAGCCAAAGCTCGTCCCCCTGCCCGTCGGTCGATCACGCGAGCTTCTCGTGGGCCAACGCGTCCTCGCCGTCGGCAACCCCTTCGGCCTCGATCACTCGCTCACCGTCGGCGTCGTCAGCGCGCTCGGCCGCGAGCTCACCTCGCCCATCGGCCGGAAGATCCGCGACGTCATCCAGACCGACGCTGCCATCAACCCCGGCAACTCCGGCGGCCCGCTGCTCGACTCGAGCGGTCGGCTCATCGGCGTGAACACCGCGATCTACAGCCCGAGCGGCGCCTCCTCCGGCATCGGCTTCGCGATCCCCGTCGACACGGTGGTTCGGCTCGTCCCCCAGCTCATCGAGAAGGGCCGCGCCTCGGTCGCAGGGATCGGCCTCGAGGTGAGCCCGACCCTGGATCGCGCCGCGCGCCGCGCAGGGATCGAAGGCGTCGTCGTCTACGACGTGATCGAGGGGTCACCCGCAGAGAAGGTCGGGCTCGCGGGCGTACGCGTCACGCGCAACAAGCGCGTGGTGCTCGGCGACGTGATCGTCGCCGTCGACGGAAAACGCGTGCGGACGAACGAGGAGCTCCTCGACGCGTTTGATCACGTCGGCCCGGGACATCAGGTGAAGCTCTCCGTGATCCGAGAAGGAAAGGAGCGCGAGGTGGCCGTGGAGATCGTCGCGATGTGACGACCGATCAGGCCGAAGCGCGGCGGCGACGACGCGAGAGGACGACGAGGAGCCCGAGCAAGGCCGAGCTCGCAGGCATCGCAGGCTCGTCCGCGCCGAAGCGACATCCGCAGCCGCTCGTGTCTCCCGCATCGCCGCCGCCGTCCGCGCCGCCGCTGCCACCTTCGCCTGCGCCTCCGCTTCCGCCTGCGCCTGCGCCTCCGCTTCCGCCCGCGCCTCCGCTCCCGCCTCCGCAGACGACCGTCGGCTTGACGGCCTCGGCTGGCTTCCATCCAGGGTTTTCGCCCGCGCCTGCGTACGCGCCGCGGAACGTGAAGTCCTTGCGGGGGCTGCCGTTGAAGTCGCACGTGTGCTCGGGATCGTCCACGAGCTCGGTCGTGTCGAGCGGGCTCGTCTCGGCCTTGCCGGCGAGCGGGTAGAAGTCCATCTCGCCGAGCACGACGGACGGCTTCTGCACGTACTCGGCCGCGTTCGCCGCGACGTCGACGAGGTTCGAGCCCGTGCCCGTGCTCGGCCCGGCGACGGCCTCGTCCGCGAAGACGAGGTTGCCCGCGACGAGATCTCCCTCGGTCGCCGCGCTGCCGAAGAGGACAGCGCGCTTCGCGGCATAGAACGTGTTGTCGTAGACGCGCGCCGAGAGAAGCGGAAAGCCGTCGTGTTGCGTGAGGCGAAGCGCGACGTCGGCGGCGTCGACGAAGAGGTTGTCGTGGATGGAGACGCGGCCCGTGGCCTGCAGGAGCGACTCGCTCGTGTTGTGCACGAAGACGTTTCCGTAGACCTCGACGAGCGCGCCCGCGCCGGGGCCACTCGGAGGCGGGCCGCCGACGAGCAAGTTCGGCCGCGCGCCGTCCGGGCTCGGCTGGTCGTCCTTCACGAAGACGTTGTGCCGGATGATCGTGCGTGGCGCGTCTTCGTTCGGCAACGCGGCGTGCGAGGGCCAGGCGTTCTGGTTCTTGATCTGCATGCCGTAGCCGATCGTGCGCTTGACGAGGTTGTACTCGATCACCGCGCCGACGAAGGGATCGGCGAAGTTCGAGTTGCCGAAGTACATGCCCGTGCCGGCGCCGTCGATCACGTTGCGGCGCACGATCCAGCCGTAGGTCGGGGTCTTCGTGGAGATGCCGACCGTCTGCTGCGAGCCGTCCTGGCCGACGAAGGTGCAGCCCTCGATGCGGACGTGGTGCACGACGTTGTTCGTGCTGCCCTTGGCGCTGACGCCGAAGACGCCGGGGATGCCTTTGCCGTCGACCGTGATGTTCTCGACCGCGATGTACGACGAGTTCACGAGCTCGACGGTGTTGCAGCAGGCGTTGCCCTCGAAGATCGCGGGCGCGCCGGAGGCCGGGCCGCGGATGGTGATCCACGCGGCGTCGGTGCCGTCGAGGTTCGAGATCGGAAGGCCCTCCGTGTACGTGCCCGCGGCGAGGACGAGCGTATCGCCAGGCTCGAGCGTGCCGAGGAGGTCGCGGTAGTTCGACGGGTTCGCGTCGATGTCGGCGGCGCTCGCCGCGGCGGTGATCATGAAGAGGGAGAAGAAGGCGAGAGAAGCGGGGAGCTTGCGCATGGCCGCGCATGGTAGCCTCGGGGCCTACAGCGATGACCACGTTTGCACGCATCGATCGGGGCGAGAGGCGCGCGGCTTTCGCGCGTCTCGAAGGAGAGAGGCTCCTCTTGCTCGCGGGCGCTCCCTGGGACGGGCCGACCCCGACAGGGGACGAGGTGCCGCTCGAAGGCGCGCGACTGCTCGCGCCGGTCACGCCCACGAAGATCGTGTGCGTGGGCCGGAACTACCGCGCGCACGCCGCCGAGCTCGGCAACGATGTCCCCGCCGAGCCGCTCCTCTTCTTCAAGCCGCCCTCGTCGCTCGTGGGACCGGGCGAGGCGATCGAGCTGCCCGAGGAGAGCAGCCGCGTCGATCACGAGGCCGAGCTCGGCGTGGTGATCGGCGCGCGTTGCCGTCGCGTCTCCGAGGATCGAGCGCTCGACTTCGTCTTCGGGTACACGTGCGTGAACGACGTCACGGCGCGTGATCTGCAGAAGAAGGACGGCCAGTGGACGCGGGCGAAGGGGTTCGACACCTTCTGCCCCGCGGGCCCCTTCCTCGTCACCGGGATCGATCCGAGCGCGCTCGCGGTGCGTTGCCGCGTGAACGGGGAGGCACGGCAGGATGGAAACACGCGCGACATGATCTTCTCGATCGCGCGGCTCATCGCCTACATCAGCGGCGTGATGACGCTCGAGCCCGGGGACCTGATCGCGACGGGGACGCCGCACGGCGTGGGGCCACTCGCGGCCGGCGACCTCGTGGAGGTCGACGTCGAGGGCGTGGGGGCGCTGCGAAGCCCCGTCCGCCCGCGCGGCTAGCCGCTCTCTTCTTGGCCACGCGCGGCCGGCGTGGCCACAATGAAGGCGGACGAGCTCCACGATCCGCCGATGCCCCTCGATCCTCCCCGCCCCGACTCCGTTCCGCCGCTGGCCTCGACGCTCGTCGAGGCTCCGAGTGCGCCGCGTCCCGGGCGGCGAGTCATGGGCGAGGCGGCGCTCGTGATCTCCGCGCTCGCGACCGCCGCGACGCTCGTCCTCTCCGTCACGATCCCTCCCGAGCGGCGCCTCGAAGCGCGGCGGCTCGCGGCGCTCGTCCCCGCGCCGCCGCCTCCCCGCACGCTCGCCCCGGACGACGAGGATGAGGAGCCCGGGACGCTCGCCGAGCAACGCGCGCGCCTCTTCGAGCGTATGCGCGAGGACCTAGGTTTGTCCGAAATGCAGATAGACGCCGTCCGGGCCGTCTTCGACGCATCCCCCGTGCTCGGCCAGGGCAACCCTGCGATCTCGCGCCACCCGATGTCGCGCTCGGAGTGCCGGCGTCTCCGCATCGAGGCCGGGATCACGGAGGCGAACGTGCCCGCCTGCGGCGGCCCTTCCATGGTGCCGCTCTACGACCCTTCGTCTGGACAAACAGCGGCGGACGCGCGGGTCTGCATGGATCAGCTCGAGTTCCCGAACGTGCCGTGTGAATACCCCGTCGTGCACGTGCGCGCGAGCGAGGCGGCGGCGCTCTGCCGCGCCGTCGGCAAGCGTATTTGCGACACGCACGAATGGGAGGGCGCCTGCGCGGGCGCGGTCCGGGCGCCGGAGGTCGAGTACGAATGGGGGCGGCCGCGCGACGAGGCGACCTGGTACCACAACCTCGAGCGCGAGAAGGTCTGGGCCTACGGCGCCGTGAAGAACCACGCCCTCTGCGGCACGGCGAGCAGCCGCACCCCGGGTTGTCCGGGCGGCGGCTACGACCACTGCGGATCGAATACCTATCCCGCGGGCGCCTTCCCCGCATGCGTGAGCCCGCTCGGCGTCTTCGATCTGCACGGCAACGCCGCCGAGCACATGAACATGCCCACGCTCCCCGGAGAGCTGGCCGCGCGCGGAGGCCTCGGTTTTACCGAAATGAAGGGGAGCTGGTTCGTGTTCTCCACGATCGAGGCCCACGAGGACGATTGCCGCTGGCGCGCGCCGAGCTGGCACGAGACGCGCCTCACGAGCGAGAGTAGCCATTGGAATTACCACCTCGGCTTCCGCTGCTGCAAAGATCTCTGAGCGCATCGCCGGCGCGCTCCCGATCGCTGGAGAAACCTCCCAAGAGAGGAGCTCGCGAATCGCGGCGAAAGCCTCCGGCCTCGCCTCGGAGCTGCCCGCGCGTCGACGTGGCGCTGCGCCTGCTCCGCAGTACAATCGACGGCAAAGGCAACGGGACCGTCCCGAGGGAGAGCCCTCGGCGCCGTCTGTTCGGTACAAGTGCCGCCCAACCGGAAATTCGCCCTTGCAACCGAGACGCCCGGGCAGTCGGGGGTCGAGCACGCGCACCTGCGAATCCTGGCGAAAGCCGCGAGTCGACTGGTCCTTTGCCAGGATCCGGCGGATCTCCTCGGGTTGCTCTTCGAGGAGCTGGCGACCGACCTCGGCGTCGAGCTTTTCTTCAATTACATGGTCGGGGACGGTCCGGACGCGCTCGTCCTCGAGTCCGTCGCGGGGCTCTCCGCGGAGGGCGAGCATCGAGCCCGCCAGCTCGCGTTCGGCCAGTACATCTGCGAGACGGTGGCCGCGACCCGGAGGCCCCTCGAGACGTCGGGCGTGCAAGCCTGTGCGGGTTATCCCCTCCTGTCGCACGGGCGCCTGCTCGGGACCCTGGCCTTCGCCACCAGCAAGCGGCCGCGCCTGCGCGCCGACGAGCTCTCGCTCCTGCAGACGCTGAGTGATCAGGTCGCGGCCGTGCTCGAACGGAGTCGGCTCTGCCGGAGCCTGCGCGCGAGCGAAGAGGCCGCGCAGCAAAACCTCGCGCTCCTGCAAAACGTCTATTCGACCGCCCCCGTGGGCCTCTGCTTCCTCGGGCGGGATCTCCGGTACGTGAAGGTCAACGAGACGTTCGCGCGTATCACCGGTCGGCCCATCTCCGAGCACATCGGGCGCACGCTCGGCGAATTCATCCCCGAGGCCACGCCGTTCAAGGAGCTCTGCAAGCGTGTCCTCGAGACGGGCGAGGCGGTCACGAATTGCGAGCTCCGCCATGCGAGGCCCGAGGGGGATCGACACTGGCTGGTCAGCATTCACCCCGTGCGCGACGAGACGACCGCGCTGCTCGGCATCAACGCGGTGGTGCAGGAGGTGACCGAACGAAAGCGGGCCGAACAAGCGCTCCGCGAGAGCGAGCAGGCCCTCCGGGAGGCCGATCGTCGCAAGGACGAGTTCCTCGTGATGCTCGCCCACGAATTACGCAACCCGCTCGCCCCCATTCGTACGGCCATTCAGGTCCTCGACATCACCGGCGGCGACGCGCCGGACGCCGCCCGCACGCGCGACATGATCGAGCGCCAGGTGGCGCACATGGCCCGGATGATCGACGACCTGCTCGACGTCTCGCGTGTCGCCCGCGGCAAGATCGAGCTACGAAAAGAGCCTTGTGACCTCGCGAGGATCGTCCGTCAGGTCGCAGACGATTATGGTCCGGCCTTCCGGGGCAACGACATCGAGCTCTTGATCTCGCTGCCCGACGAGCCTGTCTGGGCGCACGGGGATCACACGCGGCTCGCGCAGGTCATCGGCAACCTCCTGCACAACGCGCTCAAGTTCACGGACGCGGGGGGGCAGGTGCTCGCCTGCCTGGAGACGGACGCGGCCACGAACACCGCGGTGATCGTGGTGCAGGACTCGGGGATCGGTATGGAGCCCGCGATGGTGCCGCGCGTCTTCGAGACGTTCAGCCAGGCCGATAGCAGCCTCGATCGGAGGCGGGGCGGCCTCGGCCTCGGGCTCTCGCTGGTGCGGAGCTTGATCACGCTGCACGGAGGGTCCGTCGAGGCCCATAGCGAGGGCCCGGGGCTCGGCTCGACGTTCCGCGTGCGGATCCCGCTCTCGTCGGTGCCCGCGTGTTCCATGGGACAACCTCCGCCCGTCCGGCCCGTGAGCCCCGCGCGGGAGGAGGCGCTCCGCGTGCTCGTGGTCGAGGACAACCGCGATACGGCGGACATCTTGAAGCAATTGCTCGTCCTGCTCGGATATCGCGCCGAGGTCGCGTACACGGGTCCTTCGGGGCTCGCCGTGGGGCGCGCGCTCGCGCCGGACGTGGTGCTCTGCGACCTCGGTTTGCCCGGGATGGACGGGTATGCCCTCGCGCGGGCGCTGCGGGCCGATCCGGCCACGGCGCGGGCGTACCTCATCGCGCAGACGGGGTATGGCCACGCGGAGGATCGCCGCCGCGCGAGGGAGGCGGGCTTCGATTTGCACATGACGAAGCCGATCGATCCCACCGAGCTCGAGCGTGTTTTGTCCTCGGTCTCGGCCCGCGCTTAAAATGTCCGCAAGCCGATCGTGACGCCGGGCCAGCCGAGGACGGGGTACGGATCCTGGAGATCGAGGCCCGAGCTGTCGTAGGGCGCGAGCAACGCGTCCTCGATCGAACGCGCGTACACGACGGAATAACTCGGCCCCCCGAAGACGCCGAGGCGCGCGCCGATCTCGACGGCGGCGACGAGGCGCACCTGCCCGAGGAACGCGGTGGGCTCGAAGCTCGGCATTTCGTGGAGGGAATAACCGAGGAGGTCGAGGTCGACGGAGAACCGCTTCGAGACCTGCACGTGTCCGCCGAGGCCCAGGCTGAAAGCGAGGCGCCGCTCGGCGCCCACGAGGCGCGTGCCGACGCCGTAGATGTTGTGCATGTAATCGCTGCCGTGCTCGATACCCGCCATCACGAGGCCCGTCTCCTGACCCCAGAGATCGATGTGCAGGCGACCGCGGCGGACGATGTTGAGCAGGCCAAACGAAAAGGACGAGCGCTCCGCGTAGTTCACGACCCCGATCTGCGCGCCTCTCACGGGCCCCGCGGCCACGTTCACGGCGCCGAGCTGCACGCCCGACACGGCGCCTCCGATGTTCAAGGCGCCGACCTGCGCGCCGACGACGTCGCCGGCGATGTCGATGGCCCCTGCCTGCACGCCGAAGACCGGGCCCGCGACGATGTCGACGCCGCCCATCTGCACGCCACGCAGGGAGGTGGCGAAATTCAATCCGATCGCCGCCTGAACGCCTCGCACCGGGCCGGCCACGATATTGGCGGCGGTCGATATCTGCACGCCGCAGGCGAACGCGCGCTCGATGTTCAGGCCGAGGCCGATCTCCAGGCCGTCGAGGCCCGTGGCAAGACCGGCGAGCAGGTTCGCCGAGAGGTGGGGAACGACGTTCGTGCCCCGGCTCGTCGACGTGCTGATCCCGGGAAGGACACTGGCGCTCGCAAAGACCTGCGTGCCGTCGGGGCGCCAGCAAGGCGCGAGCTCCTCGAGCGAGGGCGTACGCGCGGGGATGGTCGGCGGCGCAGGCGCAGGCGCGGCCCTTCGTGGCGCCGGTGCGCTCTTTTTCGGGGCCGGCGGCGCGGGGGCCTCCTCGGGGCGAGTTTCCTCTTCCTTCGCGGCGGGAGGCTCCGGCGCGGCGGGCGGAGGGTTTGGCGCGACATCCGCGGCCGCAGGTTTCTCCTCGGGTCGTTTGCCCAGCAATGCGGCGAGCTCCGCGGCCTCGTCGCGCGCGAGGTTCCCCGCCAGGAGGGCGAGCGTCTCCGCCGCGCGCTCGGGGTCGTCCGGGAGATCGATCGTGCGGCCGACGCTCGATCCCTCGCCCTCGGCGCTGTACGTCAAGGTCACGCGCCGCTCTCCCTCGCCGCGGAGCACAAAAGCCGCTCTCCCCGGGGGCGCCGCGCCCGAGAGGGCGACCGTCTTGCCAATCTCGCGCCCGATCGCCGCGCGCACGGCCTCCGGATCGACATCCCACGGCAGCCCGTCCACGACCAGGACCACCGCGCTGCCCGAAGGCTCCTCGGCGAGCGCCGCCCCGGCGAACGTGGACACGGCGAGCGGGCCCATTGCGAGCAGGGAGACGCGGAGCGCGAGGAGAATAGCGCGCGAGGCCCTCGTGGCGGCGTCGTTTCGGTTCATCGGGGGGTTCGTGCCCGGGAGGGGCGATTTCGTTCTCGCCGCGCGGACGATTCGACGCGGCTCACGGCTTCGGGCCGCGCATCGCGTCGAGCAGCGCCTTCGCCTCGGCCTTGCGATAACCACCGAAGGAGCCCGTGGCGAAGAGCTCGAGCGTCCGCTCGGCCTCGGCCGTTCGCCCGAGCCGCACCAGGCAAAGCGCGCGGTTGTAATGGGCCTCGGGCGCGAAGCGGCCGCGCGGCGCGGCCCGCAGGTAGGCGTCCCAGGCCGAGAGCGCCGCGGCCGGGTCCCGCGTGACGAAATGCGCCTGGTGCGCCGCCCGGTAGAGCGCGTCGTCCGGGTCGACCCGGGGCGCCTGCGCCGCCGCCACGGCGGGGGCCTCGGGTTCGGCGGCCCTCTCGTCCGTCTTCGCAGACGGCGCCTCCGTGATCGTGGGAGCTACAACCGTTTGAGCTGCAACCTTTGGAGCTCCAACGTCCTGCGGAGGCGCTGCTGCTCGGGGCTCGCTCGGCGGCTCGGCTTCGGGCTCGTCCGCCTCGGCGACGGGCGCCTCCTCCGGGGCCGGAGCCTCCGCGGGTGGCCCGTTTTTCGGGGCCGGGGCCGCCGCGGGCGGCGGGCTCGAGGACAGCTCCGCGGCCTCCTCCTCGCCTCGTTCGAGCCCGAGATCGTGCTTCAGCTCGTACCAGACGCTCGGCAGGCGGTGCGTCGCCGAGGCCCAGGCGACCGAACCCACGAGCACGGCCGCGATCGGGACGAACACGCGGATCGCCGCGAGCTTGCGCGCGCGGCGCGCCTTCAGCGTGGCGAGGACACGAGCGCGCGTCTCGACTTCGCGGCCCTTCGATGCGTCGGCCTCTTCGCGGAGCACGCGGGTTGCGGCGCGGAGCATGTCGTCCTTCATCGGCTCATCTCCTCGTCGAGAAGGGCCCTGAGCTTCTGCTTCGCGTGGAAGACGCGTGTGCGCGCCGTGGCCTCGGGCACGCCCATGATCTCGGCCGCCTCGCGCGCGCTGCGCTCCTCGACCTCGCAGAGCACGAACGCCACCCGTTGCGGCATGGGGAGCTGATCGAGCGCGCGGTCGAGCGCGCGGGCCAGCGCGGCGCGGCTCACGTCACGCTCCGGGTTCGGCGCGTCCGGGAGCGGCTCGTGGCCGAGCTTCTCGAGAGCCGCGCGGCGGCGCGCGGCGGCGCGCAGGTGATGGCGCGCGTGGTTGACGGCGATCGAGACGAGGAAGGTCTTGAGCGACGAATCACCGCGGAACCGCAGCGCCGCGCTGGGCAAGCTGACGAACACGTCGTGGACGAGATCCTCGGCCGCCGCGTCGTCGCCCGTGAGGCGGCGCGCGAAGGCGCGCACCGTGGCGTAGTGCTCGTCGTAGACCTCGGCGATCGCGGCGCTCTCGCCGCGACGCAGCCGCTCCACGAGCTCCTCCTCGTGCCCGGCGGCGCTGGCCGTGGGGCGCGAGAAGAAGAGGGGTGCAAGCAGATCGAGGGCCCTCATCGCCCCTCTTCGTGCCCGGAAGGACGCCCTTCGTTCAAGCCCTGATGTCGTTTTTGTTCCGCCCGTCGAACGGGCCTCACCGTCCGTGTTCTTCGCCACAAACGGAAAAAAATTGAACGAACGACGCGGCACGGGGCACCCACGGACGAATCGACGGTGAGGCGCGCGGTGGCGAGCCTTCGTCGGGAAAAACCAATTCACGTTCGAGGTGACGAATGAAGACGCGTCGCGCGGCCCACGCCTGGGCCCTCGGGTTGTTTCTGTCCATGGTGACGGTGGCGAGCGGGTGCTACATCGAGCACGACGGGTGGGACGATGACTGGTCCGAGGGATCCGGCGAATTCGGGCCCGCCGGCGTCTGCTTCGACATGTGCGACCACCTCGCCGGCTGCGGGGCCATCGACGGAGCGACGCTCGACGCGTGCATCGAGGGTTGCAATGCGAAGCACGTGTCGACGCCGTATCTGGTGGAGACGGGTTGCCTCTGCGTGATCGACGCGGGGTGCGCGGATCTCGGCGCCTACGAATGCCCGGGCGCGCCGCTGCCGCCGCAGCCGCCCGCTCCTCCGGAGCCCGGCGGCGGCAGCGGCGGCAGCGGTGGCAGCAGCAGCGGCGCGGGGGGTTCACCGGCCGGCGGCTCTTGCCAGGCCGATTGTGACTGCTCGAGCGGCGCCTCCTGCGTCGGCGGCGCGTGCAAGATCGCCTGCGCGGCCTCGTGTGAATGCCCCACCGGCCAGAGCTGCGTCGGCGGGTATTGCGAGGCTCCGCCGGCGCCGCAGATCCCCTGCCAGGTCGACTGTGATTGCCCGAGCGGCCAGGTGTGCAGCGCGGGGATGTGCGCCGGCGCCGAGTGAACGACGGCTTCTCCTCGTCCGGGGTGTCCGGCGGATTGACAAGGGCCGCCCGCTGCGGTGTCCTTGTCTCTCCCGGAGAGGAGAACCGCCGATGCCTTCCATGGTCCTCTGCCCGTCGTGCAAGCGGCACGTCTTCGCGCGAGAAGCCTCGTGCCCCTTCTGCGGCCTCGCCATTTCGGCCATCTCGACCGAGCCGGGCGCCGCCCGCGCCTCCGCCACGCAGGAGATGTCGCGCGCCCAGCGTTACCTCGTCGGCGCCGCGATCGCCGCGACCGTCGCCGTCGCGGGGTGCAACTCGAAACCTGCGCGCGACCCGAACGACGTCCAGAAGCAGGAGCACGGCAACAACGACGAGCCCGACTGGCGTCGCGATCGGCCCCCGTGCAACCCCACGTGTCCGCCTTACGGCTGCGTCTTCCCCGACGAGGCGTGCGACATCGTGCGCGTTTGACCGTGGACGACAAAACGCCGACCGGTCCCCTCGATCCCGAGGCGCGCCGCGCCGTCATGCAGGCGTCGCGGCCCCGCAGCCTGCCCCTCTTGCCGCGCGCCGGCCAGATGGCGAGCGAGGCGCGCGGCAAGCACCTCCCGCTCGCGAGCGAGGTCCGCGAGGTCGATCGCGAATGCCGGCCCATTTACGCGGTCTGGGAGCTGACGCTCGCCTGTGACCTCGCTTGCCGCCATTGCGGCTCGCGCGCCGGCGCGCCGCGCCCGGACGAGCTCACCACCGGGGAGGCCAGGAATCTCGTCCGGCAGATGGCCGCGCTCGGCGTGCGCGAGGTCGCCCTCATCGGCGGCGAGGTCTACCTGCACGACGGCTGGACCGAGGTTGTCCGGGAAATACGCCGCGCGGGCATGCAGAGCACGCTCGTCACGGGGGGACGCGGCATGACCGCCGAGCGCGCGCAGGCGGCCAAGGAGGCCGGCGTGCAGAGCATCGCGGTCTCGATCGACGGGACCGAGCCCACGCACGACCGGCTGCGCGGCCTCTCGGGCTCCCACGCCGCCGCCGTGCAGGCGCTCCGCAATTGCCGCGCCGCGGGGATCCCGATCGCGATCAACACCCAGATCAATCGATTGAACCTCGGCGAGCTCCCTGCGATCTTCGATTTGATCCTCGACGTCGGGGCCCACGGCTGGCAGGTGCAGCTCACGGTCCCGGTCGGCCGCGCCGCCGACGAGCCGGACGTCCTCTTGCAGCCGTACGATCTGCTGGAGCTCTTCCCGCTCCTCGCCTCGCTCGCGGAGCGCGCCGGCGCCGCGCGCGTCAAGATGCTCGCGGGCAACAACATCGGCTATTACGGGCCCTTCGAGCACGTCTTGCGGAGCTACACCACGGAGAAACACGCCGACTCGTGCAGCGCCGGCCGATCCACGCTGGGCATCGAGTCGAACGGCGACATCAAGGGCTGCCCCTCGCTCCCCACGGAGTCCTGGGTCGGCGGCAACGTGCGCGCCGCTCCTTTACGTGACATCTGGGAGCGGTCGTCCGCGCTCCGCCACATGCGCGATCGCACGGACGAGGAGCGCTGGGGGTATTGCCGCGCGTGTTATTACGGCGACGTGTGCCGCGGCGGCTGCACCTGGATGGCCACGGCCCTCTTCGGCAAGCCGGGGAACAACCCTTATTGCCACCACCGCGCCCTCGAAATGCAACGCCAGGGCAAACGCGAGCGTGTCGTCCGGGTCGCGCCGGCCGAGGGGCTGCCCTTCGACCGCGCCTCGTGGGCCCTCATCGACGAGGATCTTCGCTGATCAGCCCCTCGTGCGCGAGCCATTCGAGGGTCGCCCGGAGCAGCCCTTCATCCCACGCGCCGGCGCGTGGATTCTCGTAGCTCTGCGCGAGACTCTCGTGCCGGCGCATGTCGTGCCCGATCCCTTCGAGCAGCACGAAGCGCGCCCGCCCCGGCGACGCCGCCGCTATCTCGTCCGCGATCATCCGCCCCTCCTCGGGCGCCGCGGCATGATCGTAACCCCCGTGCAGCACGAGCACGGGCACGGTCGTCGTCCTCCAGAGCGCGGGCAGATCGAGGCGCTCGATCTCCTGGAACAACGAGGCATGCCGGCCGAACATCGTCTCGCCGTGGCACGAGGTCCCTTCGAGCCACGCGAGGTGGGGGCGCGCCGCGAAGACGTCTCGCGGGAACATGCCTTCCCGACAAACGCTCGTGTGCATCTCGCTCCACGCGGCGACGTATTCTTCCAGCGCCTCGCCTTCCATCCCGGCGAGGATACGCTGCCGCCGCGTCGCCCGGACCAGGCAATCGACCCACTTCAGCGAGGACGTGCCGAAGACGGCGACGCCGCGCGCCTGCGTGCCCTCGCCCGCGAGGAGGGGCGCGATCATCCCCCCGAGGCTATGGCCGAAGAGCACGATCCGGCCCACGAGCGGGTCGCTCGAGAGGGCGAGGAGCGCCGCCCGATACCCTGCCACCTCATCAAAAAAGCTCGTGGTTTGGCAGGGCGGCCCCTCGCTGTCCCCCACGCCGCTCCGCTCGACGCGCATCGTGGCGATCCCCGCGGCGGCGAGGCCCTCCAGCAGCCGTCGCATCGGATCTTCCGGATCTCGAGAGAGCTCACAGGACCCCGTCCCCAGGCCCGAAAGAAAAAGCAGCACCGGGAAGGGCGGCTCTCCGGACGTCGGGATCGCCAGCAAGGTCCGTTGCCTCCACGATTCATCCACGGTCACGTGTCCCAGACGAACCTCCGCGCCCGCGATTCGCTCGACCGGCAGCGGCGTGGCCTTGCCGGGGAGCGTCACGCGCGCGCCGCCGCGCAGGACCTCGAAGTGCAGCGGCGCGCCGGGCACGAGGCCCCGCACCAGCGCGACGAGCGCGCGTGGCTCGGACACGGTCGCGTCCCCGAGAGAAACGAGCCGATCACCCGGCCGCACCCCCGCGAGCGCGGCCGCCCCACCTTCGGCCACCCGCACGACCTCGAGGCCCTCGGAGGCTCCTTCGACGGGACGGGCCCTGAGCTCGAGGCCGAGGAAGGGTCTTCGGGGGAGCGCTTCGTCCTGGTACATTCCGAGGAACGATGCCACGGCGCGCCCTCGGGATCCACGCCCTCGCCCTTCTCCTCGCCCCTGCCCTCGCGCGCGCCGAGCCGCCCGCGCCCGCGATCGCGCCCACGGCCGTGCCTGCGCCGAAGCCTCCCGATCCCGCGGCCATCGCCGCGCGTGAGGCCCACATCGAGACGCAGACGCGGGCGATGACCGTGCTCACGAGCTGGGCCCTCGCCAGCATCGCGACGGGCGCCGCCCTCTGGGCCACGAGCGGCGACGATTACACCCGCTCGATCGGCATCCAGAACGTCGCCTGGGGCGCGGTGGACGGCGTCATCGCCGGGTTCGGGTACCGGGGCATCGTCAAAATGCGCGATCTCGACAAACCCGTTTCCTACTGGCGAGCCGAGGATCGCAAGATGAAGACGATCTTCCTCGTCAATGCGGGCCTCGACGTCCTTTACGTGACGGCCGGGGCCTTGATGGTGGGGTTTGGCAAGAACGACTGGGTCCGCGGCGCCGGCGCGGGCGTCGCCCTGCAGGGCAGCTTCCTCTTCGCCTTCGACGCGGCCATGGGCCTCGGCGCCCGCTGACACGCCCCGCGACACCGCACGGACAACACGCTTCGCCGCGAGTTCCCGCTCCCCATGTCCTCGAAGATCGGCGATGATTTGCGGCGCCGCCGTAGATCGACCGCGGCCCTGCTTCGTCAGACCGCACCGGACACGACGTCTCGAGCCTGAGGGAAATGACCATGTCGCGCATGTCGAAGAGCGGTACCTCGATGATCCTCGGAAGCCTCTGCCTCGCGAGCGCCCTCGCCGGTGGCGGTTGCAGCAAGTCGGCGCCGAACGAGGAAGCGACCGCGATGGCACCTCCCCCCGGGACGAACACCCGGGCCAAGGGCGAGCAAGGCTTCCTGGCCGACGATCCCAAGGCGGCGGCGCCCGAGGCCCCCCGATTGAGCGTCCGCGGCGACACCGGCGCGACCCGCGGGCCGGGCGAGAAGGACAAGAAGGCCGGGGGCGGCGCGGCGGCGGCGAACGAAGCGGCGCTCGCACCTCCGCCCTCCGCGAAGGACGCGCCCAGGATCGACCCGAACGGCCGGTTTGCCACGACGTACCGTCCCGGCGGCGGTCACCTCGCCGCGTTCGAGTCCGCGGTCGCGCGCGGCATCATCCCCACGGCCGAGCGCGAGCTCGTCTCGGACATCGGCGCGCGGTACGTCACGGGTTTCGAGGTCCCCAAGGGCAAGGCCCTCGGCATCCAGGCCGGCCTCGAGCGCGGAACGCTCCCGCCCTCGGGCAGCCCCTTCCACCTCCGGCTCACCTTGAAATCGAGCCCCGACAAACCCGCCGAGCGCCCGCACCTCTCGGTGCACCTCGTCCTCGACGTGAGCGGCTCGATGCAGGGCGAGTCGATCAAGCAGGCCCGCGAGGCCGCGAGCGCCCTCGTCGACAAGCTCGCGCCGAGCGACGACTTCTCCCTCGTGACCTTTTCGAGCGACGCCGAGGTGAAGATCCCCGACGGCCCCGTGGGCGCGCGCCGCGAGGCCATCAAGAGGGTCATCGCCGAGATCAAAGAGGGCGGCGGCACCAACATCTCGAGCGGCCTCGAGCTCGGTTACGCGCAGGCCGAGACGAAGAGCATCCCCAACGACGCGGTGAAGGTCGTCCTCCTGCTCTCCGACGGCCGCGCGAACGCCGGCATCAAATCGGTGGGCGGCGTCTCCAAGCTCGCGCTCGACGCCTTCCAGAAGGGCATTCAGACGAGCACCTTCGGCCTCGGCGCCGACTACGACGGCGCGCTCATGAGCGCGATCGCCGAGGACGGCGCGGGCGGTTATTACTACCTGCGCGACGCGGCGCAGATCGCGCCGGCGCTCGGCACCGAGCTCGACAAACGCCTCGACCCGGCGGCGACGGCGGTCGAGGTCCGCGTGCGCCTGAAGAAGGGCTTCGATCTGCTCAAGGTTTATGGCTCGCGCAGGCTCTCGGAGGCCGAGGCCCAGCGCGTGCGCGCGCAGGAGGTCGCGGCGGATCAGCAGGCGGAGAAGCGCGACGGCATCAAGCAGGATCGCAAGGACGACGAGGAGGGCGGCATGCGCTTCTTCATCCCGGCCTTCGCCGCGGGCGACAGCCACGCGCTGCTCTTTCAGCTCCGCGCGGGCGCCGGCGTGGGCAAGGCGCAGCTCGCGCTGGTCGAGCTCAAGTACAAGGACCGCATTTCCAAGAAAAACGTGACCGAGGAGTTCCCGATCGAGGTCGCGTGGGCCGACTCCGACGCGGCGAGCGGGGCGACGATCGATCCCTCCGTGGCCCGCACGATGCAAGGTTTCGCGGCGGGCGAGGCGCTCGCGCTCGCGGCCCGCAAGGTCGCGGAGAACGATCGGCCGAGCGCGATCCAGCTCCTCACCGAGCGCGAGACGATCCTGCGCGAGGCGGCGAAGACCCTCGACGAGCCGCTCTTCCTGAAGGACGCCGATCGCCTCGCCCGCATGCGCGAGCACGCGGGGCAGAGCACGGGCATGGGCGATCCGCTGCTCTTCGCCATGCTGCTCGAGACCGCGAGCCGCTCGCACCTGCGCTAGGCTGAACGCCCATGTCCGCTCCGATCGTCATCGAGGTCCCCCTGGACAAACCCGCCGTGCACGTGGACGTCGCGGCGGGCAAGACCATCACCTTGCGCGGGTTCTACACGTCGAAGCACGACGGCTCGATCCTCGACGCGGCCACGACGACCTGGCCGAAGGAGGCGCCGGGCGGCGCGTCGGTGGACCCCGTGGGGCTCATCGCGGTCGAGTCGGGCGGGTTTCACCTGTCGAAGCGGGACGTGGACAAACACGAGGTCGAGCTCGTGGCGACGGGCTCGGGCGCGGAGGCGTGCGCGGCGGCGGGCGTCGAGGCGCCGTGCCTCGTGGTGAACAAGGGGGTCGCTTTGAAAAAGCGGCTCATGGGCTGGGAGGAATTCAAGAGCTCGCTCGCCGGCGAGGGGATCGAGGCGGTCGTCCCGCCGCCGCCCGTCGTGGAGGTCGCGCCCGGGGCCATGCCCTATTTGCAGGCGGGCGCAGGGGTCGCCATCGCCGCGGTGATCGGGTTCGCCGCGTGGACGTGGAAAAAGAAGCGGGACGCCTCGCCCGCGGGGCAGATGCTCGCGCTCGCGCGGGGCGTGAAGGAGCGGCTCCGGCGCGCCGATCCGGTGCTCGCGGCCCCGCTCGCGCCCGCCGTGGACGCGGCGATCCGGTCGTTACGCGCGCGGCGCGTGGACCCGGCCTCGGTGGAGGGGAAGCGGGTCGCTGAGGCGCTGCGGCGCGCGGAGACGCGGCTCGATGCCTCGATGCGCGAGGCGCAGGCGGCGAAGGAGCAGGAGGCCGCCGACGAGCTCGTGCAGGAGATGGAGGCTGCGCTCGAAGCAGCCGACGAGGTGCGGCGCGCGCACCGGGCGAGCTGACTTCGGGCGCGGTACCACCTCAGCGCTTCTCTCCGGCGAGGTGCTCGGCGATCCGCTGGGCCTCGATGGCGATGTCGTGCAGCGCCCCCGTGAGCGGGTTCCGGTAGCCGACGAAAAAGAGCCCCGGCGCCCCCGGCACCGGCTCGCCGAAATAACGCGGATACCCCCGTTCGTCGAGCCAACCCTCCGCGTCCTCGAAATACTCCGCGATCCCCGTCCGATACCCCGTCGCCAGCACCACCGCGTCGAACGGCCGCGTCGCCCCGTCCGCGAAATGCACTTCGCCGGGGCTGAACGAGCGCACGTCCTTCATCACGTCGATCTGCCCTTGCTTGACGAGCTCGAGCGTCCCCACGTCGATGAGGGGGACACGTTTTTTCAGGACAACCTGCGAAATCGGGCCGATCTCGGGCCGCGTGAATCCATAGGGGCGGAGGTCGCCGAGCGCCCGATCGAGGACGAAGAGCGACACCGCGTCGGCGACCTTCGACGGCAGGCGCGAGAAGAGGAAGAGCGAGCTCATCTGCGACGGGACGCCCGTCAAATCGCGCGGGATGACGTGCACCGGGCCCCGCACCGAGAGAGCGGGCCTCGCGCCGTGCTCCCAGAGATCGAGCGCGATCTCCGCGCCCGAGTTGCCCGCGCCCACGACGAGGACACGCTTGCCCCGGTAGGGCTCGCCATTCTTGTAGCGGGAGCTGTGCAGGATCGGGCCGCCGAACGACTCCTCGCCCGGCCAGGCCGGGATGTTGGGCACGCGGTTGTATCCCGTGGCCACCACGAGCGCGCGCGACCGATACTCGTTCGCCTCGGTGCGCAGGACGAACCCCGAATCCACGCGCCGCGCCGCGCGGACGTCCTCGCCGAAGCGGGGGTTCAGGTCGAAGCCACGCGCGTAGGCTTCGAGATAAGCGACCATCTGCGCGCGGGACGGGTAGGTCGGCGTGCCGGCGGGCCAGGGCATGCCCGGCAATGCAGAGAACCGCTGCACCGTGTGCAGGTGCAGCCGCTCGTAATGGTTCCGCCACGACGCTCCCACGTCGCTCGACCGTTCGAGGATCTCGAAAGAGACACCGCGGGACCGCAAGCACGCCCCGACGGAGAGCCCCGACGGACCGGCGCCGACGACGATGACCTCGGCCTCTTCGTGCATGCGGCGCATCCTAGGCGATCCGGCGCGCTCGCGCTCAACCCTTTGCGACCGAAGCGACGACGCTCGTGATCGCGCGCGAGAAGACCTCCGGGCGCGGCAGCAGGCTGATCACGAGAAACCCTTCGCGCTCCATGTCGAAGAAATACCCCGGATGCACGACGATCCCGTGCTCCCGCACGAGCGACTCGACCCAGGCGTCCTCGTCCCGCGTCCGCGGCACCTCCAGGATCGCGTACCAGCCGCCATCCGTGGGCAGGCGCCGGACCGCCGCGTCCTCGCCCGCGGCCGCGATCGCACGATCGAGCGCCGCGAGGTTCTCCGCCGCCCGCGCCCGGACGGGTCCCTGCACCGAGGCGCGCGCGGCGAGCAGCTCCGGCAGCGCGAGCTGCACGGGCGTGGATGCCGAGAGGTAGGTGTCCGCCACGAGCTCGAGCCGCGCGAGGGCCTCGTGGCAAAACACATCCGGGCCGTAGACGAGCGTCCAGCCGAGCTTGCATTGCGGCAAGAGCAGGCTCTTCGAGAGGCCGCCGAGCACGAACGTGAGGGCCTCGTGCTCCCCCGCGAAGCTCGGGAGCCGATCGGCCGGCAAGACCCCGTGTGGATACTCGGCGAAGACCTCGTCCACGATGAGGGCCATGCCGTGGCGCGCGGCGATCGCATCGACCAGGGCGGCCTCGTCGCGCCGCACGTAGGTGCCCGTGGGGTTGTTCGGGTGCACGAGCACGATCGCACGCGCGTGGCCCTTCGCCTCCTCCGCGGCGCGCTCGAGCGCGCCGAGATCGATACGGAACCCCTCCTCGCGCACGAGCGGGTACGTCTGGAGCTCCACGTCTTCGAGCCGCGCGAGGAACTCGAAGAGCGGATACGAAGGCGCCGGGACGAGGACCCGGTCGCCTCGCTCGCAGAGCAGCTTGAAGAGCCAGGCATACGCCTCGCTGGTGCTCGCGCTGAGCACGACGCGGTCCTCGCGGGCGGGCAAGCCGCGCTCGTGGAAGGAGGCGGCGACGGCGGCGCGGGCCCTGGGGTGGCCGAGGGGCAGCGGCGCGTACGTCGTGCCGCGGGCATCGCCGAGCAGGGCGACGAGGGGCGCGGCGTCGACGAGCCCGGCGCGGGTGGGGTTCGACTCCGTCAGGTCGACGAGGGCGCGGCCCGAACGCGCGGCGTCGGCGAGCAGGGTCGTCAGCGGGTTTTCGGTGCGATCCCAGTCGGTTCGCCGGGTGAAGGGGACACGGGCCATGCGGGCGCGCAGCTTGTCGCCCGGGGGAGCTCGGGGCAAGGAGACGAAAACACGAAGGCCGGCCTCGTCTCCCGGGAGACGAGCAGCCGGCCTTGTGCGAAAAACGCTGCGTTTACAGCTTGCTGATGAGCGCGTCGCCGAGCTTCGGCTGGTCGATCTTGCCGAACCAGATGCTCCAGACGCCCTTCATGAAGTCGACGCCTTCGACCGTCGCGCTGCCGCCGCCGCCCACGGAGACCGTCGTGGCCTTCTTCGTGGAGTCGTACACGATCGAGATCTTGGCGTTCTCCTTGAGCTCGGCCGAGAAGGCGCGGACGAACTTGTCGATCTTGCCCTTGTCCGTGTAGCCGTTCATCGCGAACGCGTCACGCAGCGTGGTCACGACCTTCTCGTGGTCCACGTCGCGCTTCATCGTCCACACGAACTTCTTGTCGATGTCGGCGTCGATCACGGCCCGCTTCGACTTCTCCACCGCGCCCTTGACGAAGTGGGAGATCGAGTAGACGTTCACGTCGACAAAGACCACGGTCTTGACGCGGGTCCCGCTGCCGGTGAGTTTCCACTCCTCGGCGAACGCGCCGGTGCCGAGCATGAAAAGCGCTGCGAGGACCGAGAGGAAGAGGGGAAGCTGTCGCCTTCGAAGTTGCATCGCGCTGACCTCCGCCGATGGGGGTGGTGGCTGGGGGAGAACCGCCCCGGCCCGCAAACGCGTGCGCGGGCTGCCGGAATGACCCACGGCCTTCGTTCGACGAGAAACCATGAGAAGCCACGCAACGTCAAGCGACGAATTTCCAGGGACCTTCGTGACGGATCGCGTCAAAGGTTTCGCCGAGGGCAAACCACGGTTTGAAGCATGGTGACCATCGAACTTTACGGCGTGGCTCGACTGCGCGCCGGTCGCGAGGTGATCGAGCTCGACGCGCGCTCGCTCGGCGAGGCGCTCCTCGGCCTCGGCGCCACGTGCCCGGTGCTCGAGCCCTCGATCGTCGCGGGCGGACGGCTCGCGCCGGGCTGGCTCGTGGCCCTCAACGGGGCGCAAATCACGGCCGATCCGGAGACGCCGCTCGGTGACGGGGACGTCGTGGTGCTGGTGTCCGCGGACGCGGGCGGTTAGAAAACGCCCATGGGGCGCGGCGGCTTCTTCGGGCGATACCTGCGCGTCGACCTCGGCCAGAAGCGCGCCGAGCACGTGCCGCTCGACGAGGCGACGCTACGAGCGGTCGTGGGCGGGGTCGGGCTCGGCGCGCTCCTGCTCGGTCGCGAGACGCCGCCCGGCTTCGATCCGCTCGGCCCCGAGGCGGCGCTCGTGCTCGCGTTCGGCCCGCTCGTGGGCACGCCCCTCACGACCTCGGCGAAGCTCGCCTTCGTGGCGAAATCGCCGCTCACAGGGAGGATCTCGGACGGGCTCTCGTCGTCGGCGTTCGCGATCGCCGGCAAACGCGCAGGCGTCGACGCGATCGTGCTCGTGGGCGCGGCCGAGGAGCCGTCGATCGTGCTCGTCGACGAAGCGGGGGCCACGCTCGTGCCTTGCCCCGAGCTCTGGGGGCGCGATTTCGCGATTTCGGAGGCGAGCGAGCGGCTCGGGCAGGCATATCCGGACCATCGCTTCGCGGTGATCGGCGTCGCGGGCGAGCGGCTCGTGCGTTATGCCGGGATCGCGAACGACGGGCGCCACGCAGGCAGGGGCGGGCTCGGCGCGGTGCTCGGGGCGAAGCGCGTGAAGGCGATCGGCGTGCGCGGGATCCGGCCCGTGCCGCTCGCGGACGCGGAGGCGACGTTGCGGATCGCGAAGGACCTGGCGCGGCGCTCGCTGGGGCCCGCGACGGAGAAATACCGGTCGCTCGGGACCGTGGCGAACCTGTCGACGTTCAATCGGCTCGCGGCCCTGCCGACGCGCAATTTCCAGGCGAGCACGTTCGAGGATGCGCGGCGCATCGAGGGCGAGGCGCTGCACGAGACACGCGAGCGAGGGAGAGGGTCGTGCAAGAGCTGCACGATCGGCTGCGAGCATTTCTTCGAGGTTCGTCCGGGGCAGCGGCCCGTCAAGATGGAATACGAGAACCTCTTCGCGCTGGGACCGCTCTGCGGGATCGGCGATCCGGAGGTGGTATTGCGGGCGTCCTCGGCCTGTGACGAGCTCGGGATCGACACGATCTCGGCGGGCGGGACGATTGCGTTCGCCATGGAGTGCGCCGAGAAGGGCCTCTTCCCGGCGGGCCCGCTCGCGGAGGAGGCGCGGGATCTCGTATTCGGCGCGGGCGAGCGGCTGCTCTCGATGCTCGAGGACATCGCGCGGCGGCGCACGCCGCTCGGGGATCTGCTGGCGGAGGGGAGCCGGCGCGCGGCGGAGATCGTGGGCGGGGAGGCGCCGTCGTTCGCGCCGCACGTGAAGGGGCTGGAGATCCCCGGCTACGAGCCGCGAGCCCTGCAAACGATGGCGCTCGGGTTCGCCGTGGGGACGCGGGGCGCGGACCACAACCGGAGCGGGGCCTACGAGGCTGATTTCTCCGGGAAGGTGAATCGATTCGAGCCGGACGCGGCGGAGGCGGCAGAACACGCGGTGGCCGCGGAGGATCGCGCGGCGGTGATGGATTCACTCATTCTGTGCAAATTCTTGCGCCGGGCGATGGATGATTTTTACGGGGAGTCGGCGGAGATGCTCCGGGCCGTGACGGGATTGCCCTTCGAAGCGAAGGATCTCGTGGAGGCGGCAGGGCGGATCACGCTCGTGCGTCGGCTCTTCAACGAGCGCGAGGGGTGGACGCCGGCGGAGGACACCCTGCCCGCGCGGTTCTTCGAGGAGAAATTGCCGGGGGGCGCCGCGAAGGGCGCCGGGATCGATCGCGCGCGGTTCGCCCGGTCGATTGACGCGTATCACGCGCGGCGCGGCCTCGACGAACGCGGGTTCGTCCCGGCGGAGGTCGCGCGGGAGATGATGGCCTGGATGGGCGGGAAATACCGATGAGCGCGTACGTCCCGCCCCCGCTGTCCCCGCCGGGCAAAGAGCCGATACGGACGCAGCGAATCCTGCGTTGCGAGGCGTGCTGGCTGCCGCCGTCGGTCTGCATGTGCGCGGAGCTCGCGCCGATGTCCGTGCGCACGCAGGTCGTCTTGCTCGTGCACCACCTCGAGCGGTTCAAGAGCTCGAATACGGGTCGGCTCGTCGCAAGGATGATCCCCGAGACAATCGTACGCGTGCACGGCGATCCGAGCCGCGAGCCCGCGGCGCCGCTGCCGGAAGGGCGCGTGTTCTTGCTGTTCCCGGATCCCGAGGCGCGCGTGCTCACCGCCGATCTCGCGGAAGGAGGGCGCGCCGTGCTCATGGTGCCCGACGGGACGTGGGGGCAAGCGCGGCGGATGGCCCGGCGGGATCCGGACGCGCAAAGAGCCCTCGCCGTGAAACTTCCAGAGGGACAAACCACGCGGTTCGGCGCGCTCCGACAGAGTGATCGCGCGGGGACGACGTCGACGATGGAAGCCGTGGCGCAGGCGCTCGGGATCCTGGAGGGGCGCGAGGCCTTCGAGCGAATGTCGCGGGCGTTCGAGACGTTCGTGGAGCGAACGATGTACGTCCGGACGAACGCGGCGCGCGTGGCGATGGAGAACCCGCGGGGCGGGCGCTGAATCAGCCGGGTTTGGCGAAGATGGATCCCGCGGCGCCGCGGGAGAGCTTTTGCCATCTGGCATAAGCGGCGACGGCGCGGTCGCGGATGACGGTAGGCGTCGCATTCTCGCCGATCGCGGTGACGACGGCGTCGAGGACGTATCCCTCGGGGGCCATGAGCGAGCGCGTCATGAGCCAGGTCTCGGAGCCGGCGGCGCGTAATGCGGGGCCGAAATACGGCTCGGAGTCGCAGGCGAGGACGAAGGAGGGAATGGCGCGGCCGCGCTCCTCGGGGCCGGGCGGCGGAGGGAGGCGGACGCCGTCCATGAGGCGATTGTGACCCGCGTACCCGGCGACCGTGACACGCACCTCGCGTGATCCGCCGCCGTCGTGGAAACGGACCCGCCCGCCGCGGGTCGCGAGGTGATGGAAGGCCTCGACGGCGCGGTCGATGGAGTCGCCGTGGTAGGCGTCGAGCACGACGAGCTGCTCGACGGTCTCGTCGGACGTGCCACCGAATGGCGCGGCGGAGACGCGGCGGCGATAGACGACACGTTCGAGGCGCGGGCCCTCGGCGCCCATCACGTCGAGGCGGGAAAAGCCGCTCTTTTTGCGGTCGAAGAAGCGGCGATGGCCAAAGGCCGCGCCCCAGTAGAGGTTCGTGTCGAGGCGGTCGGGATCACCGGCGACGTTGCTGCCGCAATCGATCTGGGCATTCGAGCAAAGGGGGACGATGACGTGGACGACGAGCGGCTCGGCGGCGAGGGCCGAGGTGGCGGCGAGGAGGGTCGCGACGAGGACGAGGAGGAATGGAAGGGGTCGAAGCATGGCGCTGTCCCTCCATCGGCGGAGCGGGGCGAAGTGTGACGAGATCGCGGCGCGCTAGCTCCCGGCGAGCGCCCGCGCCGGATCCACCTTCGCCGCGGCCCGCGCAGGGCCGATCGCGCCGAGGACCGAAAACAGGACGGAGAAGCCCATCCCGAGGAGCCAGAGCCAGAAGGGGAACGCGAAGAACGTGTCGGGCTTGAACGGGAAGTCCGGGAGCTTCTCGGCCGCGAGAACGTCCGCGACGAGCGCGAGGATCCGCGCGACGAAGAGGCCCACGGCACCCGCGAAGAAGCCCACGACGGCCGCGAGCGAGACCGTCCACGCGCCAATCTCGCCCGCCGTGGCCCCGACCGCGCGGTACAGGGCGATCTCCCCGCGACGCTCGAGCACGAGCGCGCGGAAGGTCTGCGTGATGCTCGACGCGCTGACGACGAGGACCACGCCCGCGACGAGCGAGAGCAAGGCCATCACGCCCGAGACGAGGACGCTGACGTCCCGCGCGCGGGTGTCCTTCGGGGACAAACCCATCCGCGCGCCGGCGTCGATCACCGACGCGACCTCGGCGCCCGAGCGCGAAAGGACGACGGCGCTCGAGTATCGCTCGGCCGCGCGCTCGCCGCCGAACTCGCGGTTCCAGCGGCGCACGACGCCGAGCGGGAGCGTGAGCCCGAGGTCCGTGGCGCTGCCCGAGATGCCCACGATGCGGGCCTTGACGGTGCGAGGGCTGCCCTGCTTGGCGCGGCCGAGCAGGCTCTCGCCGAGGCGGATCGTGAAGGTGATGCCCTGCGCGCGGCCGAGGAGCGTCTCCCCGACGGCCGGGAAGCCGTGCGCCGGGGCGATGGTCTTGTCGAAGATCTCCACGAGGTAACGGCTGACGATCGCGGGCACGGGCGCCGAGCAGCGCCCCTCGGCGGCGCCGGTCGGGCGCTCGCAGTAGTCGCTGCCCGTGCAGCCGTCGTCGTCGACACACGCGGCCCCGGGCGCGTCGAGCGGGTCGACGAAGAGGCCGGGCTTCACGTCGCTCGCGGCGAGCGCAGGATCGATGCCGTCGCCGGGCAGCTCGCTCGCGCCGACGTCGTGGCCGAGGATCTCGCGGCCGCCACGCGCGCTCGCGGGGAAGGCGAACGAGAGCTTGGGCAGGACCCGCGAGGCGCCCGGGAGACGCTCGAGCTTCTCGACGTCGCCGGCCGTGATGCCCGCAGGCTCGCCGCCGCCGCCGAGGAGCAAGCCGAGCAGGCCCGGATCCTTGGCCTTCGGCGGCTCGAGCTCGATCCGATCGATGGGGAACACCTCGCCGAGCAGGACGGCGCGAACGCCGAGGCCAAGCGCGAGGAAAAACACGAGCGTGGCCGTGCCCGCGGCGATGCCGAAGGCGCTGCCGGCGAGGGCGCGGCGAGCGCGGGCGAGATCACGGCGCACGAGGCGGACGAGCGCGGCGAGCTTCATGGAGCGTGCTCCTTCGTGTCGACGCGTCCCTCGTGCAGCCGGAGGATGCGGGTCGCGGCGCGCGCGAGGCGCTCTTCGTGCGTGACGGCCACGATGGTCAGGCGCTCTTCGCGGTGGAGCTCTTCGAAGAGCTCGATGATGCGCGCGCCCGTCTCGGCGTCGAGGTTGCCCGTGGGCTCGTCGCAGAGCAAAAGCCTCGGCTCGCGCAGGAGCGCGCGCGCGATCGCCACGCGTTGCCGCTGCCCACCCGAGAGCTCCGCAGGCGTGTCGAAGGCGCGATCGGCGAGGCCGAGCCGCTCGAGCAGTTTTGTCGCGCGCGAGCGGCTCGCCTCCTCGTCTGCGCGTGGATCGAAGAGCGCGGGCGTCGTGACGTTCTCGATCACGGTGAGGTGATGCAGGAGGTGGAAGTGCTGAAAGACGAACCCGATGCGCTCGCCGCGGAGGCGCGCGAGCGCGGCGTCGCTCATGCGGCCGAGGTCCTCGCCGAAGAGCTCGACCTGCCCCTCGTAGCCACGATCGAGCCCGCCGATCACGGCGAGCAACGTGCTCTTGCCCGAACCACTCGGGCCGAGGACGCAGACGAACTCGCCCTCCTCGACGACGAGGTCCACGTCCGCGAGCGCGCGGCGCGTGTCGCGCCCGCCGTCGTGCACGCGCGTGAGAGCGCGGGTGCGGATGGCAATCACAACGCGCTGACCGCGACGCGCTCGCGATCGACGGCGGCTTCGGCGGCGCGCACGCTCACGGCCGACGTGTCCTCGCCCTCGCGGAGCGCCTCGTCCGTGAGGCCGAAGATCCAGAGCAGGAGCCGCGGCGGCCGCAGTTGCAAGTCGTCCTCCTTCACGAAGAGGCGCGCGAGGTGCTCGGCGTAGGCGCGGCAGAGGACGCGGAACGGGATGTGATCGAAGGCCTCGGCCCGGCGACGGCTGGCGTAGGAGGAGAGCAGCAGGGCCACGTAGAGCACGTCGTGGATCACCTGCATCCGCAGGCGCGAGGTGCCCGGGTTTCGCGCCAGCGTCTCGCGGAGGAAGTGCACGTTGAGCGGGACGTGGAAGGACTCGTCGCGCGTGAGGATCGTGAGCATGTGGCGCACGGCCGGGTGACGCGCGCGGCGCAAGGCGAGGCGGTAGGTCGTCGAGCCGATGGTCTCGAACATGAGGTTCGTGAGCACGATCGTCTCGATGCGCTTGGCCTTGCCGTAGAGCCGGTAGAACGTGCCGGTGACGCGGCCCATCGGGCGGACCTCGCCGCCGAGGTAGGCGAGGAACTCGGTGAGCAGCTCGCGATGCCAGCCCTCCTCGTCGCCGTAGAGGCGCAAGCACTCGGCGAGCTCGGGATCCCACGAGGCGATCTCGTCGGCGAGCTCGTGGGCCTGGCGCAGGCCCGACTCTTCGGCGCGGAAGGCCGCGTTGAAGAAGGCGATGGCCGCTTGCCGCTCGGCCTCGGACGCCCAGACGATGGGCTCGCCGAGATCGAGCTTCTCCTCGTACATCCGTTCGGCCCGCCTCCGCAGCATGCCGAGCCACCACGAGGTGGGACGCCGCAGAGGGCCACTCTCCCTGTTCTTCGTCATGGATGCCTGGGACGGAAGGTGCTGGCGGACGATAGCGCACGCAGCCCGGACGGGCACGGCCTCACGGAGAAGGCGGACGAGCGAGCGAAGACGAGCGGGCTGGAACAAGAACGCACGCATGCAACGTGGACGGCGCGCTTCCGTGATGCGGATGAGGTAGGATGGCTGTGGGTCCCGTGGCGTTCGAACAGCTCTCTCTACCGTTCGAGGGGCACCTCACCCCGACCGCGCCGGCGCGAATCCCGCGCACGCGTCGGGTTTTCGTGAACCGCAACCTCAAGATGGCGGGGATCGACTGGGTGGGGTTCGACATGGACTACACCCTGGCGATCTACAACCAGGTCGAGATGGACAAACTGTCCATCGAGGCCGTGATCCCCAAGCTCGCCAGGCGCGGCTACGACGAGGACATCCTCCGCGCGATCGACTGGCCGATCGACTTCCCGATCCGCGGCCTGCTCATCGACAAGAAGGCGGGCAACGTCCTCAAGATGGACCGCTTCAAGGTGGTCCACAAAGGCTTCCACGGCCTGCGGGAGCTCACGAAAGAGGAGCTCCGCTCGCTCTACCACCAGAAGCGGGTCAAGCCGAACACCGGCCGCTACCACTTCATCGACACGCTCTACGCGCTGAGCGAGGTCGCGCTCTACACGGGGATCGTGGAGGCGTTCGAGGCGAGGCGGCTCGAGCTCGACTTCACGGCGTTGTTCACGGACATCCGCGAGTGCATCGACGAGGCGCACCGCGACGGATCCATCCTGGACGTGGTGCTCGGGGATCTGCCGCGGTTCATCGAGCGTGATCCCTTGCTGGCGCCGACGCTGCACAAGCTACGTTCGGCGGGCAAGCGGCTGTTTCTGCTGACGAACTCGCGCTGGCCGTACACCGAGCGGATGATGACGTACCTGCTCGGCGACGCGATGCCGGAGTACCCGAGCTTCCGTCACTACTTCGATCTGGTCATCGTGGCGGCGCAGAAGCCGGCGTTTTTCCAGGAGCGCAGGCCGCTGCTCGAGCGCGACGGGGAGAACCTCCGCCCCGCGACGTACCCGCTCGAGCGAGGCGTGATCTACGAGGGCGGCAACCTCCACGATCTCGAGGCCGCGCTCGGCGTCGGAGGGGATCGGATCCTCTACGTGGGTGATCACATCTACGGCGATATTTTGAGGTCCAAGAAAGAGTCGGCCTGGCGCACGGCGATGATCATCCAGGAGATGGAGGCCGAGGTGATCGCGCACGAGATGTGCCGCGAGGAGCACCAGAAGAGCGCGGAGCTCGAGCAGCGCAGGGACGAGCTCGAAGATCAGCTCCGGTACTACCAGCAGCGGTACAAGGACCTGACGCGGAAGATCGAGGACGCGGCGCAGGCCGCGAAAAACGGGCACGGGAACGGCAACGGGATCGGCATCTCGTACGAGGCGGAGCGAGGCCGGGCCAAGCGCGCCGTGGAGCGCATCCGCGGGATGCTGCGCGCGGTGGACGCGGAGGCGACGAAGCTCGAGCGGGAGATCGATCAGCGCTTCCACCCCTACTGGGGGTCGCTGCTGAAGGAGTCGATCGAGCCGAGCAGCTTCGGCGATCAGGTCGAGGAGTTCGCCTGCATCTACACGTCGCGCGTGTCGAACATGCTGGCGTACTCGCCGCTGCAGTACTGGCGGAGCCCGCGCGATCTCATGCCGCACGAGCTCTGATCGCGGCGCCGGGCGGCGTCACTTGCAGCAGCGAAAGCCCGTCGAGTAGTCGTGGTACTTCGCGTTGTGCGAGGTGGTCTTGTAGTCGCAGCCGTCGCCGTTCTGGTGCGTGTCGAGGTAGTAGCCGCCGCGGAACGTGCCGTTCTTCGACCCGGTCCACTCGTGCAGGTTGCCGACCATGTCGAAGACGCCGTAGCTCGACCTGCACTTCCTGTAGGCGCCGCTCTTCGCGACCGTGCCCTTCATCTTGTTGAGGCGCTCGTCGTTCATGTTCGCGAACGTGTACGCCTCCTGCGGCGGCGGGGCGCCGGCGACCCCGTAGAGCGCGTTGAACGAAGAGAAGCCGCCGTCGTTGCAAGCGCCGGACTTGTGCTCTTTGCCGTACGGGTACGTCGTGGGCCTCTTGCCCTTGCACGCCGTGATCCACTCGTCGTCGGCGCAGAGCCGTTTGCCCGCGTTCTTGCAGGCCTCCTCGGCCTGGTTGCGGCTGATGTACGCCTGCGGGACCTTGCCCTTCTTGCTCACGGCCTTCACGCGCAGGCCGTCGACGGACAGGTACGGCGAGTGCGGCTTCGTCTTGTTCTTGCCGACGATCTCGACGACGTGCGCCTCGTACACGTCGATGCAGAACCTGCCAGCGACGCTCACCATGCCGCCCGGGCACTTCTTGCCCTTGGCCTCCGCCTCGGAAGGCGCAGGCAAGGTCGCCACGAGCAGCGTGACGGCCGCGAGGCCCCAGAACCGAGGAGAGCGGAAAAAGGCGAAGGACTTCATGGCGAGCCGAAGGACGAACGAGCCGCCTCTTCGACTCATACCCAAGACAAAGGCGGGGAGCAAATACGCCGTGGCCGCTTGGACGGGCCTCGGTTTTCGGTCAACCTCTGCCGCCCATGTCCGCCCCCCTGCCGATCGCCACGATCCGCACGAGCCCCGAGGACTTCGTCGTCGAGGAGATCCCCGCCTACGCGCCGAGCGGCAAGGGCGAGCACCTCTACGTCACCCTGCGCAAGACCGGGAGAAACACGCCCGACGTGGCGCGGGACCTCGCGCATTACCTGGGCGCCGATCCGCGCGGCACGGGCTGGGCCGGGATGAAGGATCGGCACGCGATCACGACGCAGACGATCTCGATCCAGGTGCCGCTGGGCGACATCGAGGACGCCGAGGCGAGGATCATGGAAGCCTCGCTGCAGGGGGTCGAGATCCTCGAGGCGAGCCGGCACGGGAACAAGCTCAAGCCGGGGCACCTCGTGGGCAACCGGTTCACGATCACGCTGCGAGGTCTCGCGCCCGAGGACGCCGCCCGCGTGGGGGAGAAGCTCCTCGAGACGGGCCGCGTCGGGGTGCCGAACTCGTTTGGGCCCCAACGGTTCGGGCGTGACGGCAAGAACCCGACGCGCGCGCTCGCCTGGCTGCGCGGCGAGGCGCGGGGGCCGCGGGATCGGCGCGAGCAGCGGCTGCTGTTCTCGGCCCTGCAGTCGATGCTCTTCAACGAGGTGCTCGCGCGGCGGGTCGCGGCCGGGAGCTGGGCCTCGATCCTGCCGGGGGACCTCGCGAAGAAGCACGATTCGGGCGGGATCTTCGCGGTGCCCGCCGAGGGGCGGGAGCTCGAGGACGCGCAGGCGCGAGCCGAGGCCGGGGCGATCTCGGCGACGGGGCCGATGTTCGGCGCGAAGATGCGCTGGCCCGAGGGCGCGCCGCGAGAGCTCGAGCGTGAGGTGCTCGCAACGGCGCTGCCGGACGCGAGCCGGCTGGAGGCCTTCCGCGCCCTCGGCGAGGGCACCCGGCGTCCCTTGCGCCTGATGGTCGCGGACATGTCGGTGCGACCGATCGACGCATCCGGCGGGCTCACCGTTTCTTTTGTGCTACCGAAGGGGGGCTACGCCACAACGGTCCTCGCCACGGCTTGCCAGATCGCCGACGCCACCTTACGCGGAGGCGAAGCCGCCGAGGGCGAAGAAGGCGAAGAGTCCCCCTCCGAACCTTCCGATCCCGCTTAGCGCCACTTCGCGCCCGCCTCGTCGGGGGGCGCGCAAACCAGATGAAAAGCTCGGGCTGCAACGGCCCACGAGTGAAAGGCACAACCGGAAGATGAATCTCATCGAGTGGCTGCAGCGCATCATGGTCGGCTTCGGCGCTGCCTGGGTCATGTGGCTCATGATCGGGCTCTCCGTGGTGAGCGTCGCGATCATCCTCGAGCGCGCCTGGTTCTTCTGGTCTCTGCGTGACGACGTGGTCGTGCTGGCGCGTGACCTGCGCAATGCGCTGAAGGACTCGATCGAGGCCGCGCAGAAGCGCATGGAAGCCTCGCCCTCGGCGGAGGCGGCGGTCGTGAAGGCGGGCCTCATCGAGGCCGATCGCGGGCCGAAGGCTGCCGAAGAGGCGATGGCCGGCGCGCTCGCCCTCCAGCGCATGAAGCTCGAGCGGCGCCTCGCCTACCTCGGCACCCTCGGCAACAACGCGCCGTTCATCGGCCTCTTCGGCACCGTCATCGGCGTCGTCGGCGCCTTCGACGCGCTCGGCAAGGCCGCCGAGAAGCCGGCCGCGCAGGCCGCGGCCGCGGCCATGGCGCCGCAGCAGGTCATGTCGAGCATCGCCGAGGCGCTCGTCGCGACGGCCGTCGGCCTCGCGGTCGCCATCCCGGCCGTCGCCTTCAACAACTACTTCCAGCGGATGATCCGCTCGACGCTGGCGAACACCGAGGCGCTGACGCGCGTGCTGCTCGCGCACCTGCACGGCGAGAAGGACGCGCTCGAGGCGGGCGCGGGCGTGGCCGTCGCCGCGGCCCCGGCCCCGAAGAAGGCCGAGCCGAAGGCGCAGGCGAACGGCTCGCGCGGCAAGAAGGCCCCCGCGAAGGACGAGGACGAAGAGGAGTCCAGCGAGGAGAACGGCTGATGGCCGCGTCGAGCTCGAACAACGACGAGAACATGGTCGAGGGGATCAACGTCACGCCCCTCGTCGACATCACGCTCGTGCTCCTCATCATCTTCATGGTGACGGCGAAGATCATCGTGTCGCAGGCCCTGCCGCTCGACCTGCCGAAGGCCGCGTCGGGGCAGGAGGTGCAGATGGTCTTCAGCGTGGAGCTCCGCGCGAACGGGGACATGGTCATCGACGGCAAGAAGCTGCCGAACGACGACGCCGCGCTCCCGCTCGCGAAGGAGGCGCAGGCGAAGACGCCCGATCTGCGCGCCGTCATCCGCGCCGAGCAGACGGTCCAGCACGGCCGCGTGCTGCACGCGCTCGATCTGTTGAAGCGGGCCGGGATCACGAAGATCGCCTTCGGCGTGACGCCCGTGCCCGCGGAGGACGGCAAGGCAGCCCCTGCCCCGCCGCCCACGCCCGTGACGCCGTGATAGCTTCGGAGCTCCGAGAGACCTCGCGGAGCTCCACGACCGAACCTTGGAGATAAGACGATCATGAGCTCGGCGGCGAACAGAGTCGTGATGGGGGAAAGCCAGTTCCACCACACCGCCGAGCGCGACCGTGATCCGCTCGCGCCCGTCGTCGCGCTCGGGGACCGCGCGGCGAAGACGGGCACGGCGATCGGGCTCGTGCTCGCGCTGCTCTCGCACGGATACGCCTCCGCGCAGGCGATGACCGCGCTCTTCGACATGCGGCGCGCGATCGGGGAGATGCGCCAGGGCCTGCACGAGTACTTCTGGACCGAGTACGACATCGACCTGACGCCCAAGGACGAGGACAAACCAAAGCCCGAAGAGAAGCCCCCGGAGCCCGAGCCGGAGCCGGAGGCGCCGCCGCCCGTGCCCGCGCCGAAGGCCGAGGCGGCGCCGGAAGAAGAGGTCCCCGACAAGGATCCGGAGCCTCCTCCGCCGCCCTCGCAGGCCGCGAAGGTGCTCACGCAGGAGCCGGACGAAGAGGAGCCCGTCGACATGACCGGGCAAGGCTTCGTGAGCGGCGACGGGAGCGGCCCGGGCTACGGGATGGTGAGCGCGCAGGGGACCGCGAAGACCCCGACGTACAACAAGGCCGCCGCGCTCGACGGAAAAGAAGGCAGCAACGGCACGGGCAAAGGCGGTCCGCCGCCCGCGCCCGCGGGGCCGGATCTGTCGAAGGCCCCGGGCCTCGTCGGCAGCTCGGCGTGGGATTGTCCCTTCCCGCCCGAGGCCGACGCCGAGCAGATCGATCAAGCCGTCGTCTCGATCATCGTAACGGTGCGGGCGGATGGAAGCCCGCAGGCCGTGAAGGTCGTGAACGATCCGGGCTACGGCTTCGGCCGCGCCGCGCGCCTCTGCGCCTTGTCGCGACGCTACACGCCCGCGCTCGACCGCACCGGGACGCCGATGGTGGCCGCGACGCCGCCGATCCGCGTGCGCTTCACGCGCTGAACCTCATCGACGCGGGGCCGAGTCACCACGCTTCTTCCTTTCCGCGCGCCGGCTCATTATCCTCGGCGCACCCGTGGACGTCGCCGAACGCATCGAGAAGCTCAGCAAGGTGCCCCTCTTCGAGGGGCTCACCACCCAGGCGCTCGAGCTGATCTCGCGCGTCGCCAACGAAGAGTCCCACGCGCTCGGGACGAAGATCTTCCAGCACGGAGATCCGGGCGACAAGCTCTACATCATCCTCGAAGGCAAGGTGCGCATCAGCCGCGAGGTGCCCGGCATGGGCGAGGAGGCGCTCGCGGTGCTCGGGCCGGGCTCGGTCTTCGGCGAGATGAGCCTGCTCGACGAAGCGCCCCGATCCGCCGACGCCCGCGTCCACGAGCGCTGCCGCCTGCTCACCGTGCCCAAGGACGCCTTCGAGGACCTGCTCTTCTTGCACAAGGACCTCGCCTACGAGGTGCTCTGGAGCTTCGTCCGGATGCTGACGCAGAGGCTCCGCGAGACGAACGACAAGCTCACGTTCCTCACGGTGACGGGCAAATTCTGAAGGACGTGCGCGCGTTTCGCGCCGGGGACTTCCGTCCTCGCGGCCCAGTCGTGTACTGTCTCCCCTAGACAACATGGCTGCCAAGAAACACCTCGCTCTCGCCTTCATCCTTGCCCTCTCGGGCGTCGCTGCGGCCTGCGGCGGCGGTTCGACGCCTCCGCCCGACACCGCGAACGATCAGAAGACGGACGGGACCCAGACCGACAAGCCCGCCGATCCCGGCGCCACCGACGCGAAGCCCACGGGCGACGCGCAGCCCGGCGGCGACACGAAGCCCGCGGACCCGGGCGCGGGCGGGACGGCGGCGACGCCCCCGGCGGGCAAGGGCTCGACGAACATCAAGCAGAGCCAGATGCTCGAGGACATCAAGAAGATCGGCCTCGCCCCGGACAAACTCGCGGACCTGCCGAAGATCCCCCTCGCGCAGAAGAAGAAGCTGATGCCGCTCTTCCAGAAGGCGCTCGGCTACAAGGACTGCAACGGCTGCCACGTCGAGGGCGACTACAAGGCCGAGACGCGCAAGATCAAGATCACGCGCGGCATGTGGAAGAACTTCGTCGTCGCGCTCCGCGACGAGAAGGGCGGCGCCGTCTTCTGCGACACGTGCCACGACGGCAACGAGCACAACCTCGATCACTCCAACAAGGAGGCGCTCGAAAAGTTCATGGACGAGCAGTACGAGGACAAACTCTCGCGCGCCGACAAGAAGGACATGGAGTGCGGCACCTGCCACGGTGATCCGTTCGAGGGCGACATCATCACGAAGGTCTGGGGCATCGCGAAGAAGTAGCGCTCGCCCGGAAGTGCGGTTTTCTCCCGCGGTTTCCGCCCTCTCCGTCCCTCACCCTCCCCCAAGGCCCACCTCCCGTGGCCGGCTCTCGCTTTCGTACTAAAGAGACGCCGCATGTGCGGTGTGTTCGGCATCTATGGCCACCCGGAGGCCGCCAACATCACCTACCTCGGCTTGCACGCGCTGCAGCACCGAGGTCAGGAGGCGGCGGGGATCGTCACGAGCGACGGGGAGCGGCTCACGCCGCACAGGTCGATGGGCCTCGTGCAGGCCGGCTTCTCCCCGAAGGACCTCGCGGCGCTGCGGGGTGACCGGGCGATCGGCCACGTGCGGTACTCGACCGCCGGCGGCTCCCACATCCGCAACGCGCAGCCGTTCGCCGTGGACTACGCGCGTGGCTCGATCGCCGTCGGGCACAACGGCAACCTGACGAACTACGAGGCGCTCCGCGATCGACTGGAGGCGCGCGGCAGCATCTTCCAGAGCGCGAGCGACACGGAGGTGATCGTGCACCTCATCGCCGCGAGCACGCAGGCGAGCGTGGAGAGCCGCGCGGCCGAGGCGCTCGGGCAGGTCGAAGGGGCCTACTCGATCCTGTTCCTCACGGAGCGCGAGCTCATCGCCGTGCGAGATCCGATGGGCTTCCGCCCGCTTTGCATGGGACGCCTGACGCACGGCGAGGCCGAGGCGATCGTGGTCGCCAGCGAGCCCACGGCGTTTGATCTGATCGGCGCGACGTACGTTCGCGACATCGAGCCGGGCGAGATGCTGATCGTCGACGCGAACGGCACCCGCTCGCTCCGGCCCTTCGCGCCGCGCGCGCGCAAGCTCTGCATCTTCGAGCACGTGTACTTCGCGCGGCCCGACTCGCTCATCGAAGGCGCGAGCGTCTACGAGGTGCGCAAGGCGCTCGGCCGCAAGCTCGCCGAAGAGTCCCCCGTTCCGGGCGGGAGCGACGCGGGTGACGTCGTCGTGGTGCCCGTGCCCGACTCGGGCGTGCCCGCGGCGGTGGGCTTCGCCGAGCGCGCCGGCGCGCCCTTCGAGATGGGGCTCATCCGGAGCCACTACGTCGGCCGGACGTTCATCGAGCCGCAGCAGTCGATCCGGCACTTCGGCGTGCGCCTGAAGCTCTCGCCGAACCGCGCGGCGCTGGCGAACAAGCGCGTGGTGATCGTGGACGACTCGATCGTCCGGGGCACGACGAGCCGGAAGATCGTGAAGATGGTGCGCGACGCCGGCGCCCGCGAGGTGCACCTCCGGATCTCGAGCCCGCCGACACGCTGGCCCTGCTTCTACGGGATCGACACGCCCACGCGCGCCGAGCTCATCGCGGCGACGCACAACCTCGAAGAAATCTGCAAGTACGTGACGGCCGACTCGCTCGGTTACCTGTCGCTCGAAGGCCTCGTCACATCGGTGCGGACGATCGAGCGGAGGGCCTCCCCGGACGCGCCGGCGTCCCCGCGCAGCGGCGAGGCCTCCGAGGACGGATACTGCTCCGCCTGCTTCTCGGGCGCCTACCCGGTGCCGTTCTCACCGAGCCCGAAATCGCGGCATCTCCGCCTCGTTCATGGTTAACCTCGGGTGCGCGGGCGGGCGTTGACGACGCCCGCGCTTGCCGAACAATGGTCACCCCATGACGGATCGCCCCTCGAGCTCGAGCGTCGCCCCGCACGATCTGTTCGCCCACGCGCCCGATCGGGTGTCGATCTACGAGGTGAGCCCGCGTGACGGTCTGCAGAACGAGCAGAACGTGGTCCCGCTGGCGCAGAAGAGGCAGCTCGTGGAGGCGCTCGTCGCGGCGGGCGTGAAGCGGCTGGAGATCACGAGCTTCGTCTCGCCGAAGTGGGTGCCGCAGCTCGCGGACGCGGAGGAGCTGGCGCGCGAGATGCGTCCGCCCGAGGGCGTGACCTTCAGCGCGCTCTGCCCGAACGCCAAGGGCCTCGAGCGCGCGCTCGCCACGGGGCTCAGCGAGATCGCGGTCTTCATGAGCGCGAGCGAGACGCACAACCAGAAGAACATCAACAAGTCGATCGACCGGACGCTCAGCGTGTTCTCGGAGATCGTGCCGCCGGCGATCGAAGCAGGCCTGCGCGTGCGCGGGTACGTGTCATGCGTGTGGGGGTGCCCGTACGAGGGCCCGGTCTCCGCCGAGCGGAGCGTCGAGATCACGAAGAAGCTCCTCTCGCTCGGCTGCTACCAGGTGTCCCTGGGCGACACGATCGGCGTGGGCACGCCGAAGCAGACGCGGGACATCGTGCTCCGATGCCTCGACGCGATGCGGGTGGATCAGTTCGCGTTGCACCTGCACGACACGCGCGGGACGGCGCTGGCGAACATCCTGGTGGGGCTCGAGCTCGGGGTGCGCGACTTCGACGCGTCGGTGGGAGGGCTCGGAGGTTGTCCATACGCGCCCGGCGCCGCAGGGAACGTGGCGACGGAGGACCTCGTGTACATGCTGCACGGGATGGGGATCGAGACGGGGATCGACCTCGACAAACTCATCGAGGCCGGCAACGTCGCCGAGCGCGTGCTCGGTCGTCCGCTGCCGGGCAAGGTGCACAAGGCGGGCGCGTTCCGGCGTCGTCCGAGCTGAGCGCTCGTTTCAGGGCACGATGCAGCCGAGGCGCGTGAAGAAGACGTGCTGCTGGCCCTCGCGATCGTCGCGGAAGAGGATGCCGACGTTGCCGTCGGGGCCGAAGGTGGCGATCGGATAGATGCTGTCGCGCTTGGCGAACGTGACGCGTTGCTCGGAGCCGGAGGGGCTCAGGTCCTGGTTGAGCATGAGGGCGTAGAGCTCGTAGCCGTCGTTCTGATCTCGATCGTCGGCGTAGACGAGCAGGACACGATCGCCGAGGGCCTTCAGGGTCGGGTAACGCGAGCGGAACGAGCCGGGGTTCGTGAGGGCCTTCGGCTGCACGAGGACGTTACCGTCCTCGTCGACGACCGCGCCGTAGATCGCCTTCGGGTTCTTGGTCTTGTCGTACCAGGCGATGACGTACCGATCCTGGTTCCACACGACCGTCGGGTACACCGAGTCGCTCGTGCCGTCCGTGAGCGAGACGGCCTGCGAGCGCGGTGAGAGATCCTGGTTGAAGACCTGGAACTGGATGAAGTGCTGGGTCGCGTCGCCAGGCGCCCAGGCGACGCCGATCGAGGCGAGGCCGGGTGCCATCTGCGGCGCTTCGTTGCCCACGTTGATGGCCTGCGTGAGCTTGACGTTGCCGCCGATCGGCGCGCCGTCGATGGTGAGGCGCTGGGCGTAGAGATCGAAGAGGCCCTCGCGCTCGTCCTGCCAGGCGACGATGAACTCGGCGCCGGTCCAGCCGAGCGAGACGTTGATCGAAAAACCCTCGGCGAAGGAGAGGCGCGTGTCGGGCAGGACCTTCGCGCCGGCCTCGTCGAGCAGCGTGAAGTAGACCTCGTAGTCGCCGCTGCGACGATCTTGCCACGCGATGCCGTAACGATCGCCGATCCACACGAGCGGGCCGCCGGCGTTGTCGCCGTTCTGGAAGACGATCGGCGCCTCGGGGCCGAGCGGGATGCCCTCCGGGGCGAGCATGCTCAGGCGCATCGAGAAGCCGGAGATCGACGAGGTGTATGCCGCCGCGTACGAGGTGCCGCTCCACGCGAGGCCGCCAGGGCCCGACGGCGACGCTCCCTCCGCGGAGAGGCGGATGGGATCGTTCAGCAGCGGGATGTACGTGGCGCCGTCGTCGACGACGCCGTTGCAGTCGTTGTCGACGCCGTCGCAGACCTCGGTGCCGCCCGGATACGCGAGCTCGCTCTTGTCGTCGCAGTCGTCGCCGCACGCGTTGGGATCGCCGGGGAGCGTGCCGGGCCGCGGGCCGCGGAAGCCGTCGCCGTCGTTGTCACGCGTGGCGATCTCGTACGTGCATTGCCCGGTCTTCGGGACGCACGCGTCGTCGGTGCAGGGATCGTTGTCGTCACACGCGACGGGCGGCAGATCGACGCAGAGCCCGCCGTTCCGCGGCGCGCCCGCGTCGGCGCCCGCCGCGAGGTCGCAATACACGGGCTCGCAGAGGTTCTTGTACCCCGGGCAGTCCGAGTCGACGAAACAAGGCGGCTGCGGCGGGCCGACGTCGAGCGGCGTGCGCGCGCCACATCCGCCAGCGGCCATCACCGAGACCACGAAGGCGCCCGAGAGCGCGGCGAGCGAGGCCCCGACCAGGCTCCGTCCGCCGCGCGCCTTCCGCGTACGCTTCACAGGCATCCGCCGAACCCTTCGACGTCGATGGGCTCGCACACGAGCCCCGACGGACAATCATCATTGCCATCGAGCGGACAGAGCTTCACGCACTGCGTGCCCGAGCCGGTCACGACGCAAGCGAACCCCGCCGCGCACCAGAGGCCCGAGCCCGAGCCGCACGGATCGCCCTGCACGCCGGTGCCCGCGGGCGCGCAGAACGCGCCGTAGACCTCCTGGCCGCAGGGTTCGTCCGGGTACGAGACGAAGATGAAGCACCCCTCGCCGGGGAAGCAGCCGCTGTTCAGTTGATCGAAGGGATCACACTGGAAGTCCTCGATCGGCGGAGGCGTGGAGGGACAACCGGGATCGACGTACTCGTCGAACGCGTCCTTGCCCGCGTCCCAGATGGGGCCCGTCGCGGAGCTGTTCGGCAAACCTCCGCCCTCGCCGCCGCCCCCGCCCTGGCCCTCCGTCTCCCGCACGATCGTGCTGCCGCAGCCGCCGAGGCCCGCGGCCGGGACGACGAGGCCGAGCGCGGCGGCCACCAAGATAAGCCGCTTCTGCATGCCGGAAGGGTAACCGAATTTTTTCGCGCGCGCCGTGGGGACGAGGGCGCGGCGCAGAAAAGATCACTTGCGGGTGATGGTGACCTTCTTGATGACCGGCGGGCTCTCCGGCTTCTCGCGGACCACGGGAACGGAGGCGATCTTGTGGACGGTGTCGACGGGCGCGCACTCGCCGAAGATCGTGTAGCCGCCGTCGAGGTGGAAGGCCGCCTCGTCCGTGATGAAGAACTGGGCGCTGTTGGTGTTCGGCCCGCGGTTCGCCATGCAGAGCAGGCCGGGACGATCGTGGTTCGCGTCCTCCCAGACCTCGTCCGGGATGACGTACCCGGCCTCGCCGCTGCCATTTTTCTTGGCGTCTCCGCCCTGGATCATGAAGCCCTTGATGATGCGGTGGAAGATCGTGCCGTCGTAGGCGGGCTTCTTCTCCCACTTGCCCTCGGGCGTCTTCCACGGGCGAACGCCGCGCGCGAGGCCGACAAAGTTGGCGACGGTGATGGGCGCCTTGTCGTGGAAGAGCGTGCACTCGAGGTTGCCGAGGTCCGTCTCGATGGTGGCCACGAGCGTCTTGCCCTCCGGCAGGCCCTTCGTGGCGTCGTCGAGGGTCCACTTGCCCTTGACCGGGTCGTCCGCGCTCGGCTTGACCTCGGCGACGGGCTTGGCCGTGACCTTCTTCTTCGTCGGCTTGGGCCTCTCGATACGCGGCCGCGAGGTCTGGACGGGCGCGGGCGTGCCGTTATTGGCCTGCGTCTGGGCCGCGGGCTTGCGATCGGGGTCCGCCGTCGGCTCGGGTGGGCTCGACTCGCAGCCGCTCGCGAAGGCGGTGACGACCAGGGCAGAAGCCGCCGCGAAGGCGGCGAAGGGACGACTCTGGATCGAGGGAAGTTTCATAGGAGGTCTTTCCCTTGCGGCGAGGCGCGGCGAAGGTCAAGCGCGGGCTCGCATCGTGCTACGAAGGGGCCGGAGCCGATGCCCGTCACGAAGCGTTACGCTGTCCTCACGCTGGGTTTTTTGGTCGTCGCCTGCGAGCCGCGCGTCGAGGAGCCGGTCCCGCCCACGCGAGACCGGCCTGCCGCGCCCATCGTCGGCCTGCAAGAAGCCGAGCCCGCGGACAATCAGCCCTCGCGGGCGCGGTGCATCCACCCGACCGAGGACAAACCCAGGCGGACGCTCCTGCGCGAGGGCCCCGATCCGTCTTGCCCGCCCGACGATCTGGCGAAGCCGCCGGTGCTGCGCGAGGGCAAGGTGGTGTTCACGGACGCGAAGGACGAGACGGTCACGGTGGAGATCGCGCAGCGGGATCACGAGCGCGCCCGCGGGCTCATGTACCGCAAGCACATGCCCGAGGAGCGCGGGATGATCTTCGTCTTCGATCGGCGCGAGCCGCACCAGTTCTGGATGCACAACACGTGCATCCCGCTCGACATGCTCTTCGTGGACGACGACGGGACGATCGTGGGCATCGAGGAGAACACGCCGACGATGAACGACTCGACGTTCTCGGTGCCGTGTCCGTCACGCTACGTGATCGAGGTGAACGCTGGTTTTTCCCGTCGACACGGGGTGCGCGCGGGGCAGAAGGTGCGGCTCGAGGGGATCTGAAGCGCTTCCCCGCGCGCTTCCCCCCCCGCGCGCGGCGGCCTTTCGAGCCGCGATGGAGCGCGGGTCTTGGCACGCTTTTCTTGGTTTCGGTATACGAGGAATGCGTGGTTGCTTTCGTCGTTCCACATGAACCAGTCCCTCCCGTCGACGCGCTGAGAGACGGCGTGCGCGCGCTCGCGGAGAAGGCGCGCGTGAAGGTGCGCCCGAACGATCTCGAGGCCCGCGATCCGCGCTTCATCGAGCGCGTGATGCCGCTGCTCGGGACGCTCTACGACCACTACTTCCGCGCCGAGACCGAGCTCGAAGCGCCCTTCGTCGATGGCCCCGCGCTCGTGGTCGGCAACCACAACGCGATGACCGGCACGCCGGACATGTTCTGCCACATGCTCGCGTTCTGGCGGCTCCACTCGCCCGCGCGCCTCGCGTACGGGCTCATGCACGACGTGCCCTTCGGCTTCCCCGGCGCGGGCGCGTGGCTGAACGGCGCGGGCGCGCTCGCGGCGAGCCCCGAGAACGCGGCGCGCGCGCTCGATCGAGGCGCGGCCGTGCTGGTCTTCCCGGGCGGGGACATCGACGCGTGCAAGCCGTTCTCGCGCAGGTACGAGATCGAGTTCGGCAAGCGCCGCGGCTTCGTGCGCGCGGCGCTGCGCCACGGCGTGCCCCTCGTGCCCGTGGTGAGCGTGGGCGCGCATCACTCGCTCTACATCTGGACCGACGGGCGGCGCATCGCCGAGGCGCTGAAGCTGCCGCAGCTCGCGCGCTCGAACGTGGCGCCGCTCGGCCTGGCGCTGCCCTGGGGCATCATCGCCGGCATCCCGCTGCCGCACCTGCCGCCGCCCGTGAAGATCCACACCCGGATCCTCGCGCCGATCCGCCCGAACCTGCCGCCCTCCGCGGCCGACGATCCGGAGGCGGTGGAGGAGGTCTTCGAACACGTGCGGAGCGCGATGCAGGCGGCGATGAACGATCTGAAGCAGCAAGGGCGCCACGGATGGTTCCCCGCCTCGTGAAGGCGCTCGGCCCGCTCGTCGTGCTCTCGATCGCCGCGGTCACCTCGCCCGCGGGCGCGGTGGCCCTGGGCGGCGCGACGCCTTCCCCGGTGGTGCACGAGGACTACCTGATCGTGAGCCACGACGAGCCGAGCGGCAGGCAGCACGTACTCTTCGCCGCGCGCCTCGCGCCCGCCTCGCCGCGTGTCCTCGTCGGCCTGCCGACGCCGAGCACGCCGACGGTCGAGCCGATGCCGAAGCTCGATCTCGCGGCCCTCGTGTTCGCGCTCGTCGAGCCTCACGAGCAGCGCACGCGTGGGAGGCTGTCGGCTCGCCCGGCGCCCTGGGTGATGGACCGCTCGACGCTCTCGAGCTTCGTCGTCGCCCCCGCCGCGAGCGAGCAGCCGTTCGACGCGGCGTGGACCAAGAGCTACGTCGATCGGGGCTTTTCCTTCGCCGTGCTCGACGTGGTCACGCCGCCGGGGAACGTCCTCGAGATCATGACGCCGGCCGCGCACGTCTCGTTCGATACGCCGCGCGTGATCGTCGCGCGTCGCGAGCCGCCGCGCGCGGAGGCGCCTCCAGACGATCCGCCGGAAGGCGCGGCGCTCCCGATGGTGGTGGAGTCGCTGCGGGCGGCGCCGAAGGACGCGGCGCCGAGCATCGAGGCGATCGAGCGTGCGCTCCGCATGCGGAGCGGGCCGATGCTCCGCTGCTACGAGCGGTTCCTCGAACATCGCCCCGAGGCCACGAAGGTGACGATCGAGGCTGCGATCCGGCCGAAGGGCGACACGGCTTCGTTGCGCTCCCCGGGCGAGCGTGACGGCGACGAGTCGTCGCGCGAGCTCGCGAGGTGCGTGGTCGCGATCCTGCGCGCACAAAAATTCCCGCGGGCAGACGAGGGCTGGAAGTTCTCCGCCGAGCTCGCCTTCACGCCGCCGCGCACGCCCGCGCGACGCACGCACCTCGTGCTCGTCGGGCCCTCGCGCCACGTGTGGCGTGATCCGCCCGCGTCGGCGCGCCTGCTGCACGACTTCGAGGCGGCGCCCGAGGACGTGGCGCGTGTCATGACGCCCGAGCTCCGCCGCGTGATGGCGTTGCCCGAGGGGCGTCGCTTGTGGGTCTCGCACTGGCTCGACCGGGACGTGCGACGCGCGCTCGCCGAGGACGTGGTCTTCGAGCGCGAAGCTCTGCCCGCGGACGGTGAGCCCGGCACGCTCTCGGTCACCACGCCCAAGCCCGATCTCCTCCCCGCTGCCGAGAGCCCACGCGAGACGCGGCGCAGCCGGCTGGTCTCGAAGCGAGCCCGCGCAGCCCTGGCGGCGGCGACGGCGTTCGCCCTGGCGGTCGCGCTCGCCCTCTGGCTCGCGCGAGACGAACACCGCGCCCGGTGACGTTCATCGCCCCTTGCGCCCGCGCGCGCCCGCATCCATGGATTCCCGAGGAGGCGCCCATGAACGTCGTGATCAAGTACTGCCACGTCTGAAACTACAAGCCCCGGGCCGTGAGTTTCGCGGCCGCCATCAAGGAAGCGTTCGACGTCGACGCCAAGCTCGAGATCGGCAAGCCCAGTCAGTTCGACGTGCTCGTCGATCAAAAGCTGATCTTCTCGAAGCAGGCGGAGGGCCGGTTTCCGGAGATCCAGGAGGTGCTCGACGCCATGTCGAAGCTCGCGCGTTAGGCGCCGCGGAGGACCGGGCGCGGCTTGACGGCCGTGCGTCGATGAGGTCCCCTATCTTCGATGCGCCCCTCCCTCGCGCTTCCCTTCCCTGCCCTGCTCCTCGCGCTCGTCGGGTGCAGTGATCCCGAGACGTTCGTCCCGGATATCCCCGGGTTCAGCGGTCCCGCGGGTGTCATCGACGGGACCCTGACCTACTCGGGTCCGCCGCCCTGCACGCAAAACGGCCACGTCGTCGGCGCGGCCGTCGTGCTCGCCTTCGAGAAGCGCCTCCTGCCGCCGCCCTCGGGCCTCGGCACGGGCCCCGCGAGCCTCGACGCGATCCCGGGCGACGTGCTCTTCGGGAGCATCCGCGACAAACTCGTCTTCGACAAGGACGGCGCGCTCCGGTGCCCCGACGCGATGGCGCCCCACGTCACCGCGAGCGGGACGTGGACCATCGCGCCGCTGAGCGGAGGGACCTACCAGATCCGCGGCTTCTACGATCGCGACGGCGACTTCAACCCGGCCTTCTCCATCTCGAACCTGCCGACGGCCGGCGACGTGGGCGGCGGCGCGATCGACAACGCCGCGGAGGTGCTGATGGGCGCCGCGCCGAAGTACACGGAGGTCGAGGTCGGCGAGCCCGATGGGACGGGCAAGCTCGTCGTTCCGCCGACGGGCACGCGCGTGGTCGGCGTCGGCGTGACGCTCGGGCAGGTGCTGCCGCTCGAGCGGCCCGTGTTTTACCCGTCGAGCGTGGACGACAGCGTCGCCGGCAACATGGATCCGCGCAGGGTCACGGTGCCGTCGGACTTCGAGTTCGCCACGTTCCCGCCGACCGACGCGTCCTTCATCCGGATCAAGCTCGCCGCGGGCGTCGCGCCCGAGGAGGTCGACAACGCCGCGAAGACGCCGTTTTTCCTGCCGGTGAAGGACCCGCCGGCCGCGATCTACATGGCGATCGAGGACGTGAACCGCGACGGCGTGATCGACACGCAGGACCACATCACCGAGTCGCCGTTCGTGCCGCAGCTCTACCCGACGTCGGTGTTCTCGAAGATCGTCTCGTCGAGGCTCGCGAACGACAAGCGGATCGAGACACAAGCGCGGCCACGCGTGATCATGCAGGGGATCACGCTGCTCGGCGACCTCGCGACCACGGCCATGCAGATGCCGCCGGCGATGCCGGATCCGATGAACCCGGTGCCGCCCTTCCAGTCGTTCCAGCCGGAGGTGACGGTGGCGGTGCGGCCCGCTGCGATCTGCATCGATCCGGTCGACACGTCGAAGAAGGGCGTGTTCGTGCTGAGCCGCAAGACGGCCGCGGACGGGACGCCGATCGTCGCCGACGAGGAGATCCTGAAGCTGGGCCTCGCGGCGCGGTTCGGGCGGCCGTTCGACGTCGTCTACGGCTGCCTGCCGGAGGGGCAGTACTCGATGAACCTCGTCTACCCGACGGGACAGGCGTGGAGCCTCCCGAACGAGGCGGGCGTCTGCGCGAGCGCCGAGCCGCAATCATCCGACGGCAAGTCCTGCCAGGGCGTGCCGAACCCGCGCCCGCGCCTCGTGTCGCAAGACGCGATGCTCACCGTGGGCCCGCCGAAAGACGCGGCGTACTGCCAGGCGAACCCGACGCCCGCGACGTGCACCGCGCTCTAGTCCCGAGGGGGACCAGAGCGCCCCCTCCTGGCCAGGCGAAGCCCGGCCCATCACCCCCCGAGGCCACCTTCGAGCCCCGCGCGGAGCCGCAACCCACCCCCCGAGGCCACCTTCGAGCTCCGCGCGGAGCCGCAACCCACCCTCCGAGGCCACCTTCGAGCTCCGCGCGGAGCCGCAACCCACCCCCCGAGGCCACCTTCGAGCTCCGCGCGGAGCCGCAACCCACCCTCCGAGGCCACCTTCGAGC
>NZ_WJIE01000029.1 GCF_009649845.1 Polyangium spumosum | reverse complement strand
GCGCACGGCAGCATGTGCCCGGCCCGCGCCTCCGCGAGCCCCAGCTCCGCTTGCATCTCGACATAGGGCGCATCTCGCCAGGCGTCCCGATACTTCTCCAGGGCCTCGTCCATCTTGCCAGCCTTCTCGAGGGCCTGGGCCTCCTTGAGGATCTTGCGCGTCTCGACGTGCAGGGCACGCACCGCGCGCGCCGAATCGTAGGAGGCGAAAGGGATCTTGGGAGGCTCGGTCGGAGCGGCGTCCACCTTGGCGTTGTCGTCGGCCCGAGCGACCGAGGACGAGACCGAAACTGCGAGGAGGACCGTGCTTGCGAGGAGGATCTGCTTCATGCGTGCAACCCTACCCCCGCTCCCGCCGGGCGGTCAAGACGAACGTTTGCCCGCGTGCCCTGGGTAAAACCCTGGGGGGCGGCGGCGAGAGCGGGAACGGAATCCGAGGCGGTCGCTACACGTACTCGATCCACTGCCGAACGACGTCCACGAACGCCGCGCGCTTCGCCTTCACGTCCTTCGCATCTCGAAACCTCACGGACGCCCGATCCTTGCCGAGCCATTCGAGCAGGCCCTCGGGATCGGCAATCGACACGCCGGCCGTATCTCGCTTCTTCGCGCCGAGGTGCAGGATGATCTGCACGCCCTCCTTCGCGCGCAGATGAAACGTCGCGAAGTACTCCGACGACGTCCGGAAGCTCGGCGCGTTCCACTTGATGCCCTCGCCGATACACGCGTCGGCCCCCAGGATGGCCCCGCGAAGCTCGACGATCTCTCTCTTGAAGGGGTGATCGAGCGTCGCGAGGAACGCCTCGACGCCACCCTCCGCGGGCGCGGAGCGTTGGGGGGTCCTGGTGGGGTTCTTCGATGCCACGCGTCTCTCCTCGCGACACCCTACACGAGCCCCGCTCGCGTCGAAAGCGCTCGTCGCGTCCCTCGCCGCGCGCAGGGAGCCGCCCCGAACTTGCGTCTCTCCCGCCGGACCACGGATAGTGCTCGGCGCATGTACCGCCGACCCACCCCGCCGCCGCACCCAGCCACCGTACTCCAGCGCGAGGCTCCGCACCCCGCCACCGTGCTCCAGCGCAAGGCGCCGCACCCCGCGAAGGTCGCCGCGCCGCGCGGGGCGCCGGCCGGCGCCGTGCAGCGCATGGAAATAGTGGAGGTCCGCGGCTCGCCGACGTGCCGCTTCCACGTGAACGTCAAAGGCGGAAAGTTGACCGACTTCTCCCAGACCACCCACGCCCTCCATACGTACGTGACGCCGCGAGGCGAGCGCCGCTATTCGGTCAACACCTGGACCAACGACGACGGCGCGCTCATCACGAGCATCCAGCGCGGCTTCCGGAAGATCTACGACGGCACGCCGAATTTCTTCCGCCTCCTCGCCGAGCACGACATCAGGAAGAGCGGCGGACTCATCGACATGGTGCTGAAGCATTACGTGCTCGAATCGGGGTACGCGCCGGACTGGTTCAAGAGTACCGATTTCACGCTCGATCTGACCGTGCCCGTGGGGGCCGCGCCGTCCCCCACCGACCAGGAGAACCTGGCGGTGCACCTCGTCTACCTCCGCGTGTCGTTCCACTATCGCGAGAAGGCCATGAACCACTTCGGGGCCACCTTCAATTACCTCTCGTGCATCGCCCAGATGAACCAGATCATGTTCCAGGAGCCCTGGAGTCTGAAGGACGCCCTCCGCTCGGCGTCCGGAGGGCACCAAGGGACCATCGAGAGGCTGACGGCGCTGCCGCTCGAGGACCTCTACGAGATCATGCGGAACGTGCCCCAGACGAAGACAGATTCAGGGCTGCTCTGGAACGTCCTCGTCGCCTACGTCGCGAATGCCGAGCTCGACTCGAAGGGCGGGTTCCCGGAGTCGAAGGCGGATCTCAACCACCTGCGCTTCCGCCTGTACGAGGAGTGGCGAGCCATTTACGAGCTGTCGCTCGCGATCGGCGACCCGCAGAGCCGCCTCTTCCTCTGACGGGCGCTCCCGCCCACGAACGTCGAGCGCCCCCCTCACCCGCTGAACAGGATCCGGCCCCGACGTCGGGCACCCCTTCCCGCCCGCCTCCCCCTCGCGTATCGTTTCGGGCGCTGTCCCATGGAAAACCTAGAGCTTCGGTTCGCCGCGAAGGACATCAACCTCTCCGTGCGGAGCTTCTCGGTCGTCGAGGAGATGTCGACGCTCTTCGACGTCTCACTCGTGGCTCGCTCGGCCGAGGAGGACATCGACCTCGACGCCCTCGTCGGGAACGGCGCCGGGTTCAAGGTCGCGGGGGGCCTCGCCTGGACCGGCGTCGTGCAGTACGCCGAGCAGATCGAGGTCGAGCCGGACGGGCTCTCGACGTACTTCCTGCGGATCGTGCCGGCGCTCTGGCGCACCTCGCAGCGCAGGAATCAGCGCATCTTCCAGCACCTGTCGATCCCCGACATCACGAAGAAGTTGCTCGCGGACTGGGAGATCGAGCCCGTCATGGAGCTCGACGCGGCCACGTTCCCGAGGCTCGAGTACCGCGTGCAGTACGGCGAGACCGACTTCACGTTCCTCTCGCGGCTGCTCGAAGAGGCAGGCATCAGCTATCACTTCCGGCCGCCGGAGCCGGGCACCGAGACGCCGAGCAAGCTCGTGCTCGTCCTCGACCCCGCCGTGCGGGAAGCCGGCCCGCCGCTGCTCTACGTGAACAACCTCGAGCACGCGAAGTCACGCGACGCGATCACGAACGTGAAGGTCTCGCATCAGGTGCGGCAGGGCCGCATGACCTTGCGGGATCACGATTTCCGCAGGCGGCCCGACTTCCAGCTCATCGCCGAGGCCAAGTCGACGATCGACATGGAAGATCGATACGAGAGCTACAGCTACGTGCCCGGCGCGTTCGTGGTGGATCCCGGGCGCGTCGACGAGCGCGAGGCGAAGGCGCTCGCAGCGCGCAGGCTCGACGGCATGCGGCAGGGGCGGCGCAAGGTGCATTTCCAGACGACCGCGCTCGGCCTCTCGCCGGGCGACGTGTTCTGCATGGAGGCGCATCCGCGCGAGGATCTCGCCCCGGACAAGCGCCTGCTGCTCGTGCAACGGACGCTCGAAGGGACAAGCGAGGGCGACTGGTCGAGCACGGGCATGGCCGTGTTCGCCGACGATCCGTACAGGCCCGCGCCCGTCACGCCGAAGCCACGCATGGGCGGTCTGCAAAGCGCGGTCGTCGTCGGCCCGCCCGGCGAGGAGATCCACGTCGACGAGTACGGCCGCGTGCGCGTGCAGTTCCACTGGGATCGCGAGGGCAAGTACGAGGGCGAGAGCTCGTGCTGGATGCGCGTGAGCCAGGTCTGGGCGGGGCGCGGGTATGGAAACGTCGCGATCCCGCGCGTCGGGCAGGAGGTGCTCGTCGATTTCCTCGAGGGCGACCCCGACCAGCCGATCATCGTCGGCCGCGTCTTCAACGGCACCTCGCCGCACCCGTACAAGCTGCCCGATCACAAGACGAAGACCTCGTGGAAGAGCGATAGCTCGCCAGGATCCGGCGGCTCGAACGAGATCACCTTCGAGGACGCCAAGGGGCGCGAGAAGGTGTTCATGCACGCGCAGAAGGACCGCGAGGAGATCGTCCGGGAGAAACACACGCTCCAGGTCGGCACCGATCTCGACGTGCAGGTCGGCGAGCGCGAGAGCCGAAAGGTGGGCGCGGATCAGGCGCTGCACGTCGTCGGCAATCGCACGTCGCGCGTGGAGGGGAGCGACGTGCTCGTCGTCGGCGGCGAGTGCCACATCCAGGTCGGCGAGACGGGCGCTTCGCTGTCGCGGGATCGCGTCGTGCTCTCGACGGGCAAGGCGTCGCTCACGATCGCGGGCGGCGATATCTTCCTCGACGCGAGCGGCAGCATCAAGGTGAGCGCCGCAGGGCTCGCGGGGCTCGCGGGGCGCGAGGTGCACATCGACGGCGCGCCGAACGTTCTTCTGAACACCGCGGGCGCGAGCTCGCCCGTGCCGATGTCGCTCGGCGCGGCCGAGATCAACCTCGCGGATCTCGCGTTCCCGGAGGCCGTGAACAACGCGGCGAAGGCGCTCTCGGCGAAGGTGTTCGACGAGATCCCGGGCGGCTTCGACGAGGAGGCCGTGGAGGGCGCGCTGCGGCGCTTGCTCGAGGAGCCACCCGCGTCGATCGCGGACGCGCCGGGGTATTTGATCATGCCCGAGGCCATCAACGAGCAGATCCAGGCGGCGATCGACAAGGTGCTCGACGTGCCGGGCGCGATCGTCGACGACATCCTCGATCGTGTGGCGCTCGAGCAGAAGAAGCTGCAGGAGCGTATCGATCAGATCCGCGCGCGGGCCGGCGAGGTCGTGGGGGACGTGCAGGAGAAGATCCGCGGCGCGGTCGAGGATCTGCGCGCGCGGGCAGAAGCCGCGAAGCAGATGGCCATCGCCAAGTTCGAGGAGGTCAAGGCCAAGCTCGAGGCGGCGAAGGCGCAGGTGCAGGCGAAGATCCAGGAGCTGCGCGGCAAGCTGGAGGAGGCCAAGGCGCGCGCCGTGGCGATCGTCGAGGAGTTCAAGGGCAAGCTCGAAGCGGCGAAGGCGGCCGTGCTCGGCAAGGTCGCCGAGGTGAAGGAGAAGTTCGCCGAGGCGAAGGCGCGGGTCGAGGCCAAGATCGAGGAGATCAAGGGCCGCGTCGAGGCCGTGAAGGAGCAGGCCAAGGCCAAGATCGAGGAGATCAAGGGCCGCATCAACGATCTCAAGGAGCAGGCCAAGGCCCGCGTGAAGGAGATCAAGGAGCGCGTGATCGCGCTGAAGGATCAGGCCGTCGAGCGCTTCCAGGAGATGAAGAAGCAGGCGGGCGAGATCATCGAGCAGGCCAAGACGCAGGTCGAGGCCGCGAAGGCGCGCGTGCAGGAGCTCAAGGCGCGGATCGAGGGCGCCAAGGAAGAGGTCAAGCAGAAGGTCCAGGAGTGGAAGGGCAAGGTCGAGGAGTGGAAGGCCCAGGCGAAGGCCAAGGTCGAGGAGGTCAAGGCGCGAGCGTTGGCCGTCGTCGATGAGGTGAAGGGCCAGATCGAGAGCGCGAAGGAGACGGTCAAGCAGACCATCGCGGACGCGAAGGATCTCATCGCCGACGTGAAGGCGATCCCGAAGGAGTTCGTCGCGGAGACGAAGGCCGCGTGGAACGAGGTCAAGACCGACGCGAAGGAGAGCTGGAACCAGACCAAGGCCGAAGCGAAGCAGACCTGGGAAGAGGCGAAGGAGACCTGGAAGCAGACCAAGGCCGAGGCGAAGGAGACCTGGGACCAGACGAAGGCGGACGCCAAGCAGACGGTCGAGGAGGCCAAGGAGGCCTGGAAGCAGACCAAGGTCGAGGCGAAGGAGACCTGGAACCAGACGAAGGACGAGCTGAAGCAGGCCGGGAAGGACGCAAAAGAGGCCTGGAAGGACGTCAAGGGCGACACGAAGGAGGCCTGGGGCGACATCAAGGACGAGGCCGAGGACTTCTGGGGCGAGCTGACGGGCAAGGGCAAGGACGCCGCGGAGGCGACGAGCGACGCGGTCGGCGCGAGCGGCGAGCAAGCAGGAGACGCGCTCGGGCAAGCCAAGCAGGCGCTCCAGAATGCGCTCGGCGGTGGGAATGGGTCGGGCGGATCGAATGCGCTCGCCGGCCCGCAGTTGAACCTCGGGCAAGGCGCCGCGCCGGAGGGGCAATCGCTCGGGCAGCTCGTGTCGCGCGCCGGTGGGTTCACGGGCGAGGACGTGGCCTCCGCGCTGAATGGTGGCTCGAAGGGCGCGACGATCCTGCAGAGCCCGGGCGAGGGGCAGCTCTTCGTGATGAAGACACAAGGCGCGATGCCGGTCTCGGGCCCCGAGCTCGAGGCGCACCTCGTCGAGGCGCAGATGAACGGGTTCTCCTCGAACGACGCGTTCGTCCACACCCTCACGAAGAAGGGCTACGTGGTCTACGAGCGGCCCTGGGGCGAGCTCGCCGAGGCCTTCGTGAAGCGCGCCGCGGTCATCTGAGGAGAGAGCGAATGTCGCGATACGAGAGCCGAGACGTCTCCTTCGACGTACCCCGCCACTGGGAAGACCGGACGATGGTGGCGTTCGCCGCCACGCCGCGGCCCGGACAATCGACCGCGCCAAACGTGGTCATGACGCGCGACGTGCTCTCCCCCGAGGAGACCCTCGTGTCCTACGCGGACAAACAGCTCGCGGAGCTCGGCAAGCGCCTCGAGGGGTTCGAGCTGAAGGACCGGAGGGAGCGCACGCTGGGCGGGCAGCCGGGGATCGAGCTGCATTTCACGTGGCGCGCGCAGAGCGGCGAGCTCGAGCAGAGGCTCGCGATGGCCCTCGGGCGGCGGCGCACGGTGTTTTGCTTCAATGCGACGGCCGCGAGGGTCGACGCGGATCAGATGAACCCGCTCTTCGATCGAATCCTGTCGACGGTGCGCTTCCCCCGGCCGGGGGAGGAGGCTTGAGGAGGCGTACATGAGCACGGGGCACCTCGCGGCGAAGGTCGGTTCGAGGCTCGCGCACGCGGCGATGCCGCTCGTGACGCCGAGCGGGGCGATGGTCGCGCAGGCGCTCGGCAGCGCGGTCGTGGGGCCGGCGGGGCTCGGCGGCGCGGGCGCGGCGAGCCTGGGCGCGGGGATGGGCGCGGCGCCCGCGGGGACGTCGATCTCGCTCGTGGACATGGTCCCGATCCTGACGACGGGCGTGGTGGCCACGGGCGCGCCGGACGTGATGCTCGGGCCGGGTCAGATGGCCGTGCTCGCCCCTTCCCTGCCCCAGCCGTGCGGGCCGCACGTCGCGCAGCCCATCATCGCAGGGAGCCCGAGCGTGCTCGTGCGCGGGAAACAGCTCGTGCGGGTCGGCGACAAGACGAGCTGCGGGGCGACGGTCTGCGACGGGGTGAAGACCGTGGTCGTGGGCGGCGCGGCGGCGGCGCCGAAGCTGGTATCGCTGGAGGAGCTCGCGGGCTCGCTCGGCGCGGTCGTGCTCGGCGCGGTGCTCACGAAGACGGGGGCGATCGAGCGATTGAACGAGCTCGGCGCGGCGCTCGCCACGGGCGCGGAGAAGGTCTCGGCGGCGGCCGACGAGGTCACGGGGGCCGTCGACGAGACGCTCGGCAAGGTCGGGGATCTCGTGGGCTCGGTGGGCGGGGCGCTCGAAGGGATCCTCGGCGGCGCGTTGCTCTCCGGCGGCGGGAAATAGCGTTCAGTCGTCGTCCGGCTCGACCGTCACTCGCAGCGGCATGCCGTACTCGCGCGCGTGCTCCTGGACGAGCTTGGCCTTCGTCTCGGCGATGTCCTTCGTGTAGACGCCGGCCACGCCGCGCCCGGTGTTGTGCACGACGAGCATGAAGCTCAGCGCCGAGGTCTCATCCATGTGGAAGAAGCGGACGAGCACGTCGACGACGAACCATTTCGTCGTGTAGTTGTCGTTGTGGAAGACGACCTGCCAGCGCTTCGCCTTCTCGACCTTGCGTTTTTGCGCGACGGCGAGATCGGAGTCCGTGTCCTCGCGCCGCTTCGGGTCGTTCGCCATGGGCCTCGCGGGATCTTATCCGCGCGCCCGCCCTCCACAAGCCTCGGCTCACCACGTGCGCTACGCTGGGGCGTGGCCTCCGAAGGGATCGACCTCGCGCTCGCCGAGCCCCTCGCTCGGCTGCTCGCCGGCCGGCGGGCCGTCGCGCTCGCGGGCGCGGGCATGAGCACGGAGTCGGGCATCCCCGATTACCGCGGCCCCGAGACCGCGCGCCGCGCGCGCAATCCCATACAAGCGCGGGCGTTCATCCACGATCCCGCGGCGCGGGCGCGGTACTGGGCGCGCAGCATGAACGGCTGGCCGAGGATCGCCGCGGCGAGGCCGAACCCGGCCCACGTCGCGCTCGCCGCGCTGGAGCGGGCAGGACGCCTCGCAGGGACGATCACGCAAAACGTCGACGGGCTGCACCAGGCCGCGGGCAGCGAACGAGTGATCGAGCTGCACGGCGCGCTCGCCCGCGTCCGTTGCCTCGGCTGCGGCGTGATCGAGCCTCGCGCGTCCTTGCAGGAGCGGCTCATCGCGGAGAACCCTTCGTTTTACCAGTGGGGCACGGCCCTCGCGCCCGACGGCGACGCCGACCTCGAGCACGACGCCTTCGCCGATTTTCACGTCCCGGCTTGTCTCGGCTGCGGCGGCACGCTGAAGCCCGACGTCGTCTTTTTTGGCGAGAACGTGCCCGCGCCCGTCACCGAGGCGGCGTGGGCGCTCTTCGACGAGGCGGAGGTGCTGCTCGTCGTGGGTTCGTCGCTCACGGTGTATTCGGGGTATCGATTCGTCCGGCGCGCGAGCGAGCGTGGCGTGCCCGTGGCCATCGTGAACCTGGGGCCGACGCGGGGCGACGCGCACGCGGCGGTGCGCGTGGACGCGCGCCTCGGGGAGCTCTTGCCGCGGCTCGCTTCGACGCTCGGCGCGTAACCTCGAGCCGCGACAGAGCGCACACGCCGCCTGGGCTCCCGGTCGGGCTCACACTGGTAACTCGACCGACCAAAGCGCTTGATTCCAGAACCACTTCATGCATTATGGAAGGTTGGCACTGGAGGCGCTTTACCATGATTCATCATCGCAGGACGGCGAGAAGACCGTCAGCGAAAGGCTCGCTCGGGCTCGCGAGTTTCGTGGTGGTTTTCATGTCCTTGCTCGTCGCCTGCAGTCAGGGTGGAGGCGAGCTGCCGCCCCGGGGGACGGATCCGTCGATGGGCGGCGACAATGGCGCCGGCGGCGAGGGGGAGGGCGGCGGCGGGCACGGCGGCGAGGGCACAGGGGGGGCGCCCATCCTTTGCCAGGAGGGCCAGAAGAAGACGTGCACCGTGCAGCTCGGCGAGCACAACGGCGTGGTGTCGTGCTTCAAGGGCGTCCATATCTGCAAGAATGGCGCGTGGGGCCCTTGCCAGGAGGACGAGGCGGCGCTCGCGCCGGGAGGCTCCGCTTCGAACGAGAAGCCCTCCGCCCCGACGAGCGGGGCCCTCGCGGATTGCGCGAACAACCCTTGTGATCCCTCCTGCCAGGTCTTCGACGAGGATCCGCCCGGAGGGCTCAAGCCATTCTCGCAGACGCCGATCTTCTCGTGGCAGACGGGCGACGTCGGGGACTATCCCCCGGATCTCGTGGAGCAGGGCATCGGGCAGCCCTGCGACGAGGGCGCGGATTGCCAGTTCAACCAGTACTGCTCGGCGCCGGTGTTCGGCACCTGCAACCACAACAAGTGCGCCGTCGGCGATCCACTCGCGTACGGCTGTGATCCCTGCGTCGACGAGATCTGCGGGATCGACCCGACCTGCTGCGAGGCGACGTACGGCGGGTCGTGCGCGCACGATTATTGCGAGACGGGCACGAAGCTCACGGACGGCTGCGATCCGTGCGTGACGGCCATCTGCGACGTCGAGCCGAGGTGCTGCGGCCTGAAGACGTGGGGCTCCTGCTCGCACGATTACTGCAAGACGGGCAGCTCGCTGAGCAAGGCCTGCAATTCCTGCGTCACGACGATCTGCGAGGACGACCCGAAGTGCTGCAACATCTCCTCGACCGGCACCTGCTCGCACGGCTACTGCTCGTCGGGCGCGGCGCTCGAGAAGGGCTGTCACCCGTGCGTGGACAAGATCTGCGCCGCGGATCCGAAATGTTGCGACGACACGCCCGGCTCGGTCGCCTGCGCGCACGACTATTGCTCGACGGGCTCCAGGCTGAACACGAACTGCGATCCTTGCGTGGCCGCGGTCTGCACGGTCAAGCCGAGCTGCTGCACCGGGAACGGCAACGCGTGGAACTCGCAGTGCGTGAACCTCGTCGCCAGCGTGTGCCAGCAGAACGACAAGTGCCCGTCGCCGAAATGGTCGCAGGCGTGCGAGGACAAGGTCGAGAGCGTCTGCGGGAACTCGTGCAGCTCGGGCTGGAAGCAGCGGTGCGTGGACAAGGTCGACACGCTCTGCGGCGAGTCCTGCGACGCGAGCTGGACCACGTCCTGCGTGGACAAGGTCGGGAGCGTCTGCGGCAAATCCTGCGGCCCGTTCCAGTGGGACGGCGCGTGCGTGGGTATGGTCGACAGCGTCTGCGGCGCGAAATGTTACCCGGATCCGCCTTGCTCCCACAACAAGTGTGATTCGGGCGAGAAGCTCGACCCCGCCTGCGACGCGTGCGTCGCGACGATCTGCCAGGAGCTGCCGGACTGCTGCGACGTGGCCTGGACGAACCTCTGCGTGGACCGCGTGAAGACGCTCTGCGGCGAGGGTTGTCCGGTGAAGGGTGATTGCGTGCCCTGGTTGCCCGGCCAAACGGATCCGGACTGCGCCGGCCACGACATGTCGATCGGCGTCCCCTGCGACGGCTCGGTGCCCGTGTGCAACCACGGAAACACCGTCGTGCCCGCGGGGGTGAAGATCCTGAGCTTGCCCGCGGGCTCCGGTCAGTTCGGCCGATGCAACCCGAACCAGGCGGTCGCGGGCGCGCAGAGCTGCACCACGCCGAGCCCCATCCCGCCCGGGAAATGTATCAACGTCCCGGCGGCGAGCTGCAACCTCGGCGGCTCGAAGCGCGAGCTCATGGTGAACCCACCGAGCCACGGCGGATACACGCAGCTCCCCGAGTGCCAGTGCCTCGACAACTGGGCGTCATTCGCGCCCAACGTCGCCTGCGGCTCGCCGAGCTGCTCGAATACGACGACGGCGACCGTCAAGCGCGTGAACATGTTCGTCGCGCTCGACCGCTCGGGCTCGATGACGACGAGCGTCGGCAGCGGCGAGACGCGCTGGACGGCCACGGTGAAGGCGCTGAAGAAGTTCTTCAAGGATCCGGGCTCGGCCGGCCTCGGCGTCGCGCTCCGGTTCTGGGCGGACAACCAGCCGGTGAATGGCTGCAACGAGATCTCGTGCAGCGCCACGGCCTGCAAGGCGCCCCTCGTCGACGTCGGCGTGCTCTCGCTCCAGTCCGCGCCGGCCGACGCGCAGGAGAAGAAGCTCGTCGACGCCCTCGACGCGAAATCGCCGGGCAGCAACACGCCCATGTATCCGGCGCTCGACGGGGCCACGCAATGGGCCATCGAGTACAAGGCCAACCACCCGGACGAGGAGGCGTTCGTCGTCTTCGCGACCGACGGTGATCCGGTCGGCTGCAACGAGAGCGAGACCGCGATCTCGAACCTCGCGGGCGCCGCTTTCCAGGACCACGGGGTCAAGACGTACGCCATCGGGATCCAGGGCGCGAACCAGAGCTTCATGAACCAGATCGCGTCGAAGGGCGGCACGCAGAAGGGCTTCTTCGTCGCGCCCGGCGGCAACGTCGAGAACGAGCTGCTCTCGGCGCTGATCCAGATCAAGGGCGACACTCTCTCCTGCGATTTCGTGGTCCCGAGCGGCGGCGTCTACGATCCGAGCGCGGCGAAGGTCACGTTCACGCCGAGCGCGGGCGCGCCGGTGCTGCTCGGCAATGTCGGCTCCGCGGCGGCCTGCGGGGCGGGCTGGTATTACGACGACCCCGCGAACCCCGCGCAGCTCAAGCTTTGCCCCTCGACGTGCCAGACGGTCCTCGGGGACACCGGCGCCAAGCTCGCCGTCGACCTCGGCTGCCCCGGCGGATACGACCCGGCGACGTTCACGTACGAATACGAGGCCGATTGCCCGCCGGGGACGAAGGTGCAATGGGGCTTCCTCGCCTACGACACCCTCACGGCGGCCGATACGAACGTGGTCTGGAAGGCGCGCACGGCGAACGCGCAAGCCGCCCTCGGCGCCGCGACGTTCGAGACCCTCGCGACGGCGCAAGCCTCACCCGACACGCAGGTTTGTCCGATGGGCGGCCCGGCGCCGTGCCCGGTCTCCCTCTTCGACGAGCTGGGCGCCGCGGGCGCCAGGCGGAGCCACCTCGAGCTCTCGATCACGCTGAACCCGGCGTCGAACAAGAGCGCGGCGGCCATCGTGAAGAGCTGGGACATCACCTACTCGTGCCCGGATTCCGAATGAAACGAGCGACGCTCCATCTTGGTCTTTTCGTGCTGGCCCTCGCCGCGTGTGGCGAGGGCGCGGGCCTGCCGCCGCGCCGCAACCCGACGACGAGCAGCAGCTCCGGCGGCGGGCAAGGCGGCGCCGCGGGGCAAGGCGGCGCCGCAGGGCAAGGCGGCGCCGCAGGGCAAGGCGGCGCCGCGGGAGAGGGTGGAGAGGGCGGCGGCAAGCCCGAACCCTATTGCGGCGATCTCGTCATCGACCCCGGCGAGGAGTGCGACGACGGAAACAACGATCCCGGCGATGGTTGTACCGCCGAATGCCTCATCGAGCCGGGCGAGACCGAGCCGAACGACGCCGCAGGCCAGGCGAGCGCGTACAAGAACCCGTTCCCCGCGAAGATCGACCCGGCCGGGGACGTCGATTTCGTCTCCTTCACCGTCGACGCCGCGAATACGAGCCTCGTCGCCCGGGTGCTCGATATCGGCGACGGCGGCTGCGCGGCGGGCGTGATCGACACGCTCCTCGAGATCCGCGCGGCGGACGGGACGACCGTGCTCGCGAGCGACGACGACGGGGGCGAAGGGTATTGTTCACGCGCCGTCTTGCCGAGCGCCGCGCCCGGGGCCTACTTCGTGCGCGTCGTGGCCTCCGACATCACGAGGACCCCGACGTTCGTGTACCGGTTGCGCGTCGACCCGGTCGCGGACGTGTGCGGCGATGGCGAAAAGACACCCGCCGAAGAATGCGACGACGGCAATACAGCGGCGGGCGACGGGTGCAGCTCGACCTGCTCGATCGAGATCACCGAGACCGAGCCGAATGGCACGGCCGCAATCGCGGACGTGTTCTCGGAGCCGTGGAGCGGGGTGCTCAGCCCGCTCGGCGACGTCGACGTGGTGTCCGTGGTCCTCGCCGCGCCGGTGGCGACCCTGACGGCGACCACGACCGATCAAGGCACGAATGCCTGCGCCGCGAAGACGCTCGACACGATCGTCGACATCCTCGCGCCCGACGGCACGACCGTGCTCGCGACGGGCGACGACATCGTCGGAAACTGCGGCTCCGCGTCCGCGCAGAACCTCGCCGCGGGCGCGTATTTCGTGCGCATCCGCGGAGGCTCCCTCGCCACGAACCCGAGCCCGTACGGCCTGAAGCTCGTCCTGCAGTGATCTCGCCCGCGTCCGCAGGCAGCTTCACGGCTCGAAGCTGCCCCGGCAAGCCTCCGCCCTGCCCGCGGGGAGCGAGGCGCAGCGATCACGAAGACGTGACAATAGTTTCGTGTATCCGGGATCGTCCCCGAGGACGGCGAGCGCGCTCCGGACTTGCACGACGCGCGCGCGGTTCCTGCCGTGAAACCCGTCCCCGAGCGACATGGCGAGCTCGTAGAACGCCTCGGCCTGCGCGAGGAGGTAGGCGCGCGGGAGCGGGCCCTGGAGCTTCGCCTGAAAGAGAATGTCGTTCGCGATCCACTGGAGCCGCGTGGCGCGCCCCCCCGCGCCCTCGCGGGCTTTTTGCGAGAAGGCCCGCGCCTCCTCGATACGACCGAGCTCCTGCTCCAGCGCCGAGAGCATCGAGAACCAGTAATGGGGCGTGTCCGAGCGCTCGGCCTCCGCGAGGAGCATCTTGCGCGCCTCGTCGTGCGCCCCCACGCGCCGCAAGAGGTAGGACGCGGTGGAGACCACGGAATACCGCTCCTCCTTCGTCCTGGCCTCGCGCTCGGCCGCGGATGCCGCGGCGAGGACCTCGGCGCGGAGCGGCGCGGGCACGGGGCCCGTGGGGTCTTCGTGGCGGAAGAAATCGATCGAGGGCCCCACGGCCGCGAGCCGGACGTCGACGGACGCCCCCTCGCGTGATCGAAGAGACGCCGCCGCCGCGAGCCATTTCGTTTTCCACGAGGCGAACGCCGCGGCCCTGGGATCCGGGGCGAGCCAGGCCGCGAGATCCGCCGCGCGGTGATTGACGAGCGCGCGCGCGGCCCACGTGGCCTCGGGGTCGGAGAAGACGAGGTCGAGGAGGGAGAGGGCATCCGGCTCGATCACGCGTGTCGCCTCGGCGAGCGTCGGGTCGCGCCGATGGGCCGAGGCGAGACCGAGGAGCGTGCCCGCGAGGAGGGCGCGCTCGCGGATCATCGTGGAGGGACAAACCTCGATCGTTTTGCGCAAGGCGAGGAGGACCCGCGCGCGGGGGAAAACCTCCTCGGGCAGGAGCTCCCACGCGGCGTGGGCGAGCGTGCGGCAATCCTCCGCGCTCGGTTTGCCCTCGTCGAGGCGCGCGGCCGCCGCCCGGAAGCTCTGCGCCTTGCCGCGCACCGCGCCGAGCGCTCGATCGAGCTCGTCGATGTCGACGCTCCCGTTCAAGCGCAAGAGCTCCTCCCGCGCGGGGCCGAGGACGAGGATCGTCGGATAGGTGGACACGGCGAGCGCCTCGCCCGTGTGTTGCGCGTCCTCGGTGTCGCCGTCGAGGTGGACGGGCACGAAATCACGCATCATCTCGGCGAAGCGGGGCTTCGAGAAGACCTCCGATTTCAGATCGTTGCAGGGCGGGCACCAGGCCGCGCCCCAGTAGAGAAAGACCAGCTTGCCCTCGTCGCGCGCCCGGGCAAACGCTCGCTCGGGGGCGATGTCGAGGAAGGGCGGTTCAATCGAAGGCGCCGCCTTCGTCACGGGCGCGGCCGTCGTTGGCGCCGCCGCGGCAGGCGGAGGATCCTGCCGCGCGGGCTCGCGTTTGCCACACGCGGTCGCGAGCAGGGCGGCGACGAACAGGCAACCTCGGAGCTCTCGCATGACGTTCGTCCGATCCCGAGCGTATCACCGTGATGACAGCGGCCGCCACCGCCGCTACCATCACGCGTGATGTTGCTCTCCCCGCTGGCCCGCGTCCGCGTCCAGGTCGCCCGCACCCTCGCGGACGCCCTTCGCCGCTCGAAAGGCCTCTCTTCGCGCCTCGCCGGCTGGCGCGCGAGGCCCGTCGAGGGTTGCATCGTCGACCCCGAGGTCGCCGTGATGCTCGCGCTCGACGACCTCTTGAAATCGAGCGATCTGCGCCGCCTCGCCCCGGCCGAGGCCCGCGCGCGCCTCGCCGAGTCGGTGTGTATGGTGGAGATCCCGCGCGTCTCCGGCGTGACCGCCGAAGGTCTCGCCCTGCGCGGCGACGCAGGCCCGATCCCGGCCCGGAGGTACGTGCCCGAGGGCCTCGACGCGCCTTCGCCGTGCGTGCTGTTTTACCACGGCGGCGGGTTCGTCACGGGAGACCTCGACACGCACGACACGTTTTGCCGGCAGCTCGCCGTCGAGGGTCGCGTGCGGGTCATCGCCGTCGACTACCGCCTCGCGCCCGAACACGCCTTCCCCGCGGCCGTGGACGACGCGGTCGCCGCCTTCCGCGACGTCGCTGCGCGCGCGGCCTCCCTCGGCGTGGATGGAGCCAAAATCGCGGTCATGGGCGACAGCGCCGGCGGCAACCTCTCCGCGGTCGTCGCGCTGAAGACTCGCGGCGAGGCGCATCGGCCCGCGCTGCAGGTGCTCGTCTACCCCGCGGTCGACGCGACCTGCGGTCACCGCTCGCACGCGGTGTACGCGAACGGCTGGATGCTCACGAAGGGGATGCTCGACTGGTATCACGACCATTATTTCGGGACCGATCCGGCGACGCGGCGCCTCCCCGACGCCTCGCCGCTCCTCGCGCCGAGCGTCGAAGGCGCGCCCCCGGCGCTCGTCTACACCGCGGGCTTCGATCCCCTGCGGGACGAGGGCGTCGCGTACGTCGAGCGCCTCACGGCCGCGGGCGTGCCCGCGCGGCACGTCTGCCACGAGGCGATGATCCACGGCTACATCCTCATGGGAGGCGCGGCGTCCGCTTGCCGCGAGGCCTCGTCGCAGATCATCCGCGAGGCGGCGGCGGCATTGCGGGGTGGTTTTTCCTGACTACCCCGACCGCACGTTCGCCTCGATCCACTCCGCGTCCTTCGCCCCCGAGAACACCGGCAGCCGCTTGTGCCAGCGTTCGCCCGCCGTGGGTCGCTCGAGCGCGATCCGCAGGGCCGCGATGAGCTCGAGGGGCGTGCCGTCCCGGCCCGCGTCGAAACACGCCTTGCCGAGCCCCGCGAGCACGGCCTGCGCGAGCTCGTAGCCGATCGGCCATTGCGGCGGCGTGGGTTTTCCCGCGGGCGCCTCCCAGTACCGCTCGCAGGCGCCCGCGTCGTACGATGTCCAGCTCCGACAAACCAGCGGCCGCACCGGGTGCACGCCGCAGCCGCCGTCCGCGTCGAGCAGCGGGCAAGGCACGTGCGCCTCGGCCCGCGCGGCGCGCGTGAGGCCGCGCGTCCGGGCGTCGGCCGCCTGCACGCGGACGAGCAGGGCCGCGAGCTTCTCGGGCGAACACGTCGCCGAGAGGTGCGCCGCGATGCGCAGGACCTCGGGCGCGACGACGAGCACCTTGGCCTGGCAGCACGTCGAGCAGCCCTTTTGACACGCGATCGGGCGGTCGGGCGGCTCGTGGGCGTGCGCGGCGTCCGTGAGGGCGACGGCTCGTTCACTCGCGATCCGGGCCGCCTCGATCGCCCCTTCCGGGCCCTCGGCGACCCGCGGCGCGAGCGCCTTTGCTTCGCCCTCCGCGATCGCGACGAATATCTCGGGGGAATACCGGCTCGAGCTCGCGAGCGGCAAGGAGCGCCGTTCGTCCGTCATGCACATGAGATACCAGCCTCGCGCGGGCCGCGCCACGCGCGCCTCTCGGGCGCGGGCGGCCTTTCCCGTGTAGACTGGCCCGAGGTTTTGCCATGACCCATTACCTCGACGCCATCATCTCGGCGATCCGCGACGCCGGGCAGCACCTCGACGCCGCCGCGCTCTGGCTCGGCCGCGCCGAGAAGGCCGCCGGGTCGAGCTGGCAGATGCGGCTGCTCGGGGCCGCCGAGGACGCGCACGCCGCGGCGCGGGCGCGGCTCGACGTGGCCGAGGCGAACCTCGGCGAGCTCGGCCCCGCGGGCAAGCTCCCCGCGGTGCTCGACGAGCTCCCGAGCCGCGTCTCGGCCTTGCGCCGCGCCCTCGGCGCCTCGGAGCAGCGGCTCATCGACGCCGCGCTCGCCCCCGCCGCTCGGCCGCTCGGGCACGCCTGATTGCCTTTGGTGCACCTACGGCTCCGTGCTAGAGCCGGCGGCCCGAAGCAGGAGAGCTTGCCCCCATGATGGTCCCGGAAAAACGGTACTCCTGGCTGCGCCTACTGCTCAAGTACCGCGGAACGGCGCTGCCGCGGATGCAGGGACGCCTCGCGTTCACCACGCTGCTCGCCGTCGGCGTGACCGCGGTGGACCTCAACGTCCGGTTTTTCCACCCGGACCTCACGACGATCCCCTTCACCCTCATCGGCCTCGCGCTCAGCATCTTCCTCGGCTTCCGGAACAACACGAGCTACGACCGCTTCTGGGAAGGCCGGAAGCTCTGGGGTGGGCTCGTCAACACGACCCGCACCGTCACCCGCCAGATCCTCACGCTCGTGAACGAGCCGGAGGCGCGGAAAGACGAGGCCGGGCGTCCCGCCGAGAGCGAGGCGATCGCCACGTTTCGCCGGGAGATGGTCTATCGAGTGATCGGCTACACCCACGCGCTGCGGCTGCACCTGCGAGATCAGGACCGGCTGGAGGAGCTCGCGCCGTTCCTCTCGGCGACGGAGGTCGAGGCATTGAAGGGCGAGCTGAACCGGCCCATTGCGATCCTCCAATCCATGTCTTTCCGCCTGCGCGACGCCTGGCAACGCGGCTGGATCCACGCCTACCACCTGCCCGTGCTGGAGCAGAGCCTCTCCGTCCTCACGGACCTCCAGGGCGGCTGCGAGCGCATCAAGAGCACGCCGATCCCGCTCTCGTACACCTCGCTGATCCACCAGCTCGTCGCCCTTTATTGCTTCGCGCTGCCGTTCGGGATCGTGAAGACGGTCGGGGTGTTCACGCCCGTGGTGGTGGGCATCGTGGCCTATGCGTTTTACGGCCTCGACGCGATCGGCGACGAGATCGAGAACCCCTTCGGCACGGACCCGAACGACCTGCCGCTCTCAACGATCTCGCGCATGATCGAGGTGAACCTGAGGCAACGCCTCGACGAGACCGACCTGCCGCCCCTGCTCAAGCCGAAGGGCGGCAATCTTCACTAGCGCTTGCGTCGCGCCGCATCCGGGGGCGACAATCCCCGCAGATGCCCCCCTCGCCCTCCTCCCACCCCGCGGTCGCGAAGTACGCGGAGCACGTCAATCCCGCCTTCGTGAAGCTCCTCGGCGCCTTCGGGTACGGCCGCGTCTTCGTCCGCGCGCGCGGCTGTTCGCTCTGGGATCACGAGGGGCGCGAATATCTCGATTTTTTGTCCGGCTTCGGCGCCCACAACCTCGGGCACAACCACCCGAAGCTCCGGACCCGCATGGCCGAGTTCCTCGCGGACGACGTGCCGAACCTGGTACACGTCGGCCCGCCCGTGCACGCGGCCGAGCTCGCGGCCGAGCTCGCGAGGCGCGCCGGGCCGCTCTCGATGTGCCTCTTTTCGTGCACGGGCGCCGAGGCCGTCGAGGCCGCGCTCAAGCTCGCGCGCGCCGCGACCGGGAAGAAGACGCTCGTGTATTGCAAGAATGGTTATCACGGGCTGAACCTCGGCACGCTCTCCATCTCCGGCATCCCGCGCATGCGCGAGCTCTTCGAGCCTCTCCTGCCCGCCTGCCAGGAGGTCCCGTTCGGGGACCTCGACGCCCTCGACGAGGTGCTCGGAAAGACCCGCGCCGCCGCCTTCCTCGTCGAGCCCATCCAGGCCGAGGGTGGCATGATCATGCCGCCGAGAGGATACCTGCGCGCCGCGCAGGAGCTCTGCAGGAAGCGCGGCGCGCTCTTCGTCCTCGACGAGGTGCAGACCGGCATCGGCCGCACCGGCTCGCTCTTCGCCTGCGAGGCCGAAGGGTTTTTCCCGGACGTCCTCGTGCTCGGCAAGGCCCTCGGCGGCGGGATGGCGCCGATCTCCGCGACGCTGACCACGCCCGACCTGTGCAAGCGCGCGTTCGGCACCGCGGAGCGCTTCGATCTGCACGGCTCGACGTACGCGGGTAACGCCTTCGCTTGCCGCACGGCGGGGGCGATCCTCTCGATCGTCGACGAGGAGGAGCTCGTCCGCGCGAGCCGGGAGAAAGGCGAGCGGATGATCGGCGCGCTGCGAGGCCGCATCGGAGCGCACCCGCTGGTGCGCGAGGTGCGGGGCCGCGGGCTCTTCGTGGGGATCGAGCTCGGGCCGACCGAAAAAGGCGGGCTCTTGCACCGGGCCTTGCCCGGGCTCGTGGAGGCGGTCTCGCGCCGCATCTTCGGCCAATGGCTCAGCGTGCGCCTGCTCGAGCGCGGGATCGTCGCGCAGCCCGCGAGCCAGCAATGGAACGTGCTCAAGCTCGAGCCTCCGCTCACCGTGACGGAGGCTGAGATCGACCGCGTGGTCGATTGCATCGGCGCGCTGCTCGACGAATACCGCGACGTGGCCCCGATCGTGCGTGACGCGACGACGCGGCTCGGCCAGCAGTTCGCGGGCGGCTGGAGGTTCGGATGAGCTTCGCCACGTGGAAGAAGGAGGCCGCGTTCGCCACGACGCTGCTCCGCAGGCGCCCGTTCTCCTGCCTGATCCAGGTCACGAACCGCTGCAACATGGAGTGCAGCTTCTGCGATTTCTGGCCGAACCCCGCGCCGCCGAAGCAGGAGCTCTCCCTCGCCGAATACCGCCGCGTCGCGGACGAGCTCGCCGAGCTCGGCACGTTCGTGATCTCGGTCGAAGGCGGCGAGCCCCTCGCGCGGCCGGACATCGTGGAGATCGTTCGAATCCTATCGAAGAAACACATCACCGCGCTCTTCACGAACGGCTGGTTCGTCACGGAGGAGAAGGCGAAGGCGCTCTGGGACGCGGGGCTCACGCACGGCAACGTCTCCATCGATTACCCCGAGGCGAGCCGGCACGACGGCAAGCGCAGGCTCGCGGGCACCACGGATCGCGCCTGGAGGGCGGTCGACATCCTGCGCGACACGGCCCCGCGCGGGGGCAAACAGGTGCACGTGATGACGGTGCTGATGGAGGACAACTGGCGCGACCTCGAGGCGCTGCTCCGGCAAAGCGAGGCGCGCGGCGTCGGCCATCAGCTCACGCTGCTCTCGATTTCGGGGTATCGTCGCGGCAAGGGCGGGCCCGACGAGATGCCGCCTGTGGGCGTGTCCGAGCACGTCCTCTCGTTATGGGAGAAATACCCGCACCTCAGGTATTTTCGCGATTACTTCGCGCGCATCGACGCGTTCCTCTCGGGGGGCGAAATGCCCACGTGCAGCGCGGGCAAGACGGGGTTCAACATCGATCACGTGGGCAACGTCTCGCCCTGCATCGAGCGGATCGACGAGAGCGTGGGCAACGTGCGGGAGGCGAGCCTCGGCGAGCTCCATCGGCGTCTTCAGGCAAAGCAGGCCGAGATCACGCGATGCCAGCGATGCTGGACCGCGTGCCGGGGGATCAACCAGGCGCTCGGCAATGGCGGCTCCGCGCGGAGCCTGCTCGATCTCGGCACTAGGATGCGGACGAGCTGAACACGATCCAGAGGCCGAGGGCCGCGGTCGCGGCGACCCGCACGCCCTCCCGCCGCGCCGCGCCGTCGCGGCCGTCGAGCAGGCCGCCCATCGTGGACAGGCCCCAGAGCACGACGAGCGCCCCGGCCGCGAGCTGCCAGACGGGATGCCGATCCCGGAGCCACAGGAGATGAAGCGCGAAGGCGAGCGTCCCGCCAAACGCGAGCGCGGCATATACCTTCGTGCGCAAGGGAATGGCCGCGTCGGGCCGCGCGGGCGCGTGCCGCGGGAAGGCGACGCCCTCGGGGGTCCAGCCCGGGTGGCGGACGAACGTCCGGACCTTGTCGCCGAGCGTCTTCGCCTGCCGCGCGACGGCGATGAGGTCGCGGAAAAACACCCATTGCGCGCGGGCGCCGTCGTGCGTCTGGTAGCCGAAGGGCGTGCCGAGGACCGGCGGGTCGGCCGGATCGACCTCGACGTGCGTGCCGAACAGCCGATCCCACACCGTGAACATCGCGCCGAAGTTCTTGTTCAAATACCGGCGGTTTCTCGAATGGTGGACGATGTGCGTCGCCGGCGTGACCAGAAACCAGAGCCCCGGGCGGTGGAAGACCTGCGAATGGACGGTGAGCGCGTAAAACGAGATGATCGAGATCGCCACGAAGAAATGCACCGGCGGGACGCCGAGCATGGGGATGGGCGCATAAAAGAGGAAGGCGTAGGTGTCCGAGAACCAGGGGTGGCGCGTGGCGACCGAGACGTTGAAATGCTCGGACTGGTGGTGGACGCCGTGAATGGCCCAGAGCGCGGCCACGGAATGCCCCGCGCGGTGGTACCAGTAATACCCGAGGTCGCCGAGGGCGAACGCGAGGATCCACGGGACGATCGAGCCCTCGGGCCAGCGCACGAGGGCGAGCCTGTCGTAGGCGAAATCGTAGAGGCCGAGGAGCAGGGGCCCGAGGAAGAGGCCGAGGAGGATCTCGCCGAGCCCCGCCGAGAAGCTCGAGAGCGTGTCGGCGAAGCCGTAGACGCGCTTGCCCTTTCGACGCGCGAGCGCGATCTCCAGGGCGATGACGGCGAGGTAAAAGGGGACCCCGAGCGCGTAGTAACCATTCGTCTCGAGGCGGCTCATGCGCCGAGACTACCGAAACGCGGCCGGGGCGTGAAGGGCGGGCGGGGAATCAGAGGCAGAGCGCCGCGACGAGGCGGAGATCGTCGATGTTCCAGCTCCCGGACGTGTACACGCTCGTGCTACAGCCCGTTTGCGGGTTGCACGCGTCCGTGGTGCAGGCATCATGGAGGCGCCCATGCACCCCCTGTTCACGCGCGAGGGCCGCAAGGACCCTCACCCCATCTACCGACGCCTCCGGGCCGAAGAGCCCATCACGCGGATCGTCGAGCCCTACCGCAAGATACCTTTCCGGCTGCTCACGCGGTACGCCGATTGCTCCGAAATGCTGCGGGATCCTCGCTTCGGCAAGGATTTCACGAAATGGAGCCCCGAGGAGCGGCAACGCCTGCGCGTCTCCGACGAGTTCGAAGCGCTCGGAAAGCACATGCTGAGCGCCGATCCGCCGGACCACACGCGCCTCCGGTCCCTCGTGGCCAAGGCCTTCACGCCGCAGATCGTCGAGGGGCTCCGGGGCCGCATCGCCACGATTGCAGAGGACCTCGTCTCGGCCGCCCTCGCGAGAGACGCGAGCGGGATGGACCTCGTCTCCCAGTTCTCGTATCCCCTGCCCGTCACGGTCATCGCCGAGCTGCTCGGCGTGCCGGCCTCGGATCAGGACGATTTCCGCCGCTGGACCACGGTGCTCTTCACGCCCGCGGACACCGAGGAGCAGCTCGCTCACCTGCGCGCCACCGGCTTTGCATTTTTCCAGTACTTCATGCAGCTCATCGAGCGCCGGAGGGCCGAGCCGCAGGACGATCTCGTGAGCGGGCTCGTGGCGGCCGAGGAGGGCGGAGATCGTTTGAGCACCCAGGAGCTCGTGGGGATGCTCTTCCTCCTGCTCGTGGCGGGCCACGAGACCACGGTCAACCTCATCACGAACGGCATGCTCGCGCTCATGGACCACCCCGAGCAGCACGAGCGGCTCGCCTCGGATCCCTCGCTCCTCGAATCGGCGGTGGAGGAGATGCTGCGATACTGCGGTCCGGTGGAGACGACGACGTACCGCTTCGCGCTCGAGGATCTGGAGTTCGGCGGGGTGACCATCCGGAAAAACGAGCTCGTCGTGGCCTCGCTGCTCTCGGCCGATCACGACGAATCACGATTCCCGGATCCCGACCGCTTCGACGTCGGGCGCAAGCCGAACAAACACATCGCCTTCGGCTACGGGATCCATTTCTGCCTCGGCGCGCCGCTCGCGCGGCTGGAAGCGGCGATCGCCGTGGAGACGCTCCTCAGGCGCCTGCCGCGGATGCGCCTCGCGATCCCGCGCGAGGAGCTCGAGCCGAGCTCGATGTTGCTCCTCCTGCACGCGAAGAAGCGGCTGCCGATCGTGTTTTGACGAGCGCGCTCAGCGGCGCATCGCAATGGCGATTCCGCTCTGCAAATTGCCCCGCATGACGATCCCCTCGAGATCAACGCCGGTCTCGATCAAGGTCCGCGCGACCTCGGGCCGGACGCCCGTCACCACCACGCGCGCGCCGAGGAGCCTGACCGCGCGGGCCGCCGAGACGATCGCGCTCGCGACGTTCGTGTCCACGGCGCGCACGCCCGTGACGTCGAGGATCACCGCGTGCGCGCCGTGGTGGCCGATGCCGTCGAGGAGCGTGGTCATGATCCGCTCGGCGCGCGCCTGGTCGACGCTGCCCACGATCGGCATGGCGACGACGCCGTCGGCGATCGGGACGAGGGGCGTGGAGAGCTCGCGGAGCGCCTCCTCCTGCGCGGCGATCACCTGCTCGCGCAAGAGCAAGCGCTCCTCCTCCTGCCGCTTTTGATCGGTGATATCCGTCACGATACCACAGACACCCATGAGCGCGCCGTGGCTGTTCAGGATCGGAAACTTGATCGTGTGGAAATGGCGGGGCTCGCCGTCGAACTCGAGAGTCTCGTCGAATTGAATGGGCTCGCCGCGACGAGCCGCCTCCGCGTCCTTCTCCCGCATGACCCGCACGGCATCCGGCGGGAAAAACTCGCCGTCGGTCCGGCCGAGCAGCTGGTTTCGTGTCTTGCCGTAGCGATGTTCGGCCTGGCGGTTCACGAGGAGATATCGACCGTCGGGATCCTTCACGAAAACGATGCTCGGCGAATGGTCGATGACCGCGTTCAAGAGCCGCCTTCGCTCGAGCTCGACGCGCTCGATCACGGCCGCGCGCATCGTCGGGGCCATGGGCCGCGGCGCTTCGTTCCGACCATCGACGAGCGCGCCCTCGAGCGCGATGACCTGCGCCTTGAGCGCCGCGTTTTCTTTTCGCAGCGCCGCGATCTCCGCCTTCAGCGCGGCGACGTCGGCGCCGTCGGCGCCACCAGCCATTCGTTCGTCTGCCATGGTTCCCCGGCTGTATTCCTACACCGTCGACCGAACCTGGAGCAAGGGTGGAGCAAGGGCGCCGCGGCGCTCGCGCTCCGCGGTTGAGTCGATCGTCGCGATCGTGCCACCATCGCAGGCCTCATGCAGTCGAATGTCTTCACGGCCGTGTTCATGCCCCTCGCGCTGGGCGTCATCATGCTGGGCCTCGGGCTCGGCCTCACGCTCGAGGATTTCCGCCGCGTCGTGGTGTATCCACGCGCCGTCTTCGTCGGGCTCCTCTGCCAGACGGTGCTCCTTCCCCTCGCCTGCTACGGCATCGCGAAGGGCTTCGCGCTCCCGCCCGAGCTCGCCGTCGGGCTCATGCTGCTCGCGGCCTCGCCGGGCGGCGCCACAGCGAACCTCTTCAGCCACCTCGCAAAGGGCGACGTCGCGCTGAACATCACGCTGACCGCGACGAACTCGATCCTCAGCCTGTTCACGTTGCCGCTCATCGTGAACCTGTCGCTCGAGGCGTTCATGGGCACCGAGAAGAGCATTCCGCTGCAGTTCGACAAGGTGATCCAGGTCTTCGCCGTGGTGCTCGTACCCGTCGGGATCGGGATGCTCGTCCGCGCCAAACGCCCGTCCGTCTCGGAGCGGCTGCAGAAGCCGGTGAAGATCACCTCGGCCGTGTTCCTCGTGCTCATCATCGTCGCGGCGGTGCTGAAGGAGCGGGCGAACCTCGTGACCTTCTTCAGGCAGGTCGGCCTCGCGGCGCTCGTGTTCAACCTGGCCAGCATGGGCCTCGGCTACGTCGTCCCCTTGCTCGTGCGGCTGCCGAAGCGGCAGGCGACCGCGATCGGGATGGAGATCGGGATCCACAACGGGACGCTGGCGATCGCGATCGCCTCGGCGCCGACGTTGCTCAACAACTCCACGATGGCCATTCCGCCGGCCATCTACAGCCTGATCATGTTCTTCACGGCCGCGGCCTTCGGCAGCATCGTGGCCCGGACGAACGAGGAAGCCGCGCCCGCGGCCGAAGCGGAGCAGCCGAAGGCGGCGTAGTCACTCGCGCGGCTCGCGCATGAGGTAGACGCCGAGCCCGAGCACGAGCGCCGCGGCGGCCCCCACCCCGAGGGGCACCTGATCGTCCCGCAAGAGTTTTTCCAGCCAGGCCGGCCGCACGGCGAGGACCGTGATGGCGAGGGCATTGTTGAGCCCGTGCACGACGACGCCGGGCAGGAGCGAGCGCGTCGTGTGGCGGGCGTACGCGAGCAGGAGGCCGAGCGAAAACGTCGGGAGCAGGCGGTAAATCGAGCCGTGCGCGAGGCCGAAGAGCAGGGACGAGGCGAGGAGCGCCACGACGAACCCGGCGCGCGAGAGGCCCGAGAAGAGCAGGCCCCGGAAGAGCGTCTCCTCGCAGAGCGCGGGCAGGACGGCGATGACGACGAGCAGCACCCAGAGGGGCTGGCCGTCGAGCAGGAGGGCATCGCCGAGTTTGTCCGCGAACTCGCGCGGGACGGGCACGAGGCGGGTCGCGAACGCGCTCACGACGGCGCCCCCGGACAAACCCGCGAGGACAGCGCCGACGAGGGCGCGCGGGCGTGGCAGGCGCAGGCCGAGGGTCTCGCGCATCGAGGCGCCGGACACGAAAATGGCGGCGAGCGCGGGGAGGAAAAAGAGGCCGAGCTGGGTGAAGGCGAGCTGCGCGGTCTTGTTCGTGGTCTTCTCGACGAGGAGACTCGCATAAAACATCACGACGAGGATGACGGCGAAGGCGCCGAGGGAGAAGCCGAGGCTCGGGATCCCGCCCTTCTGCCGCTCGAACGAGAAGACGGCGCGGAAAGAGCCGCGACCGCCGAGCAGGACGTCCTCGCGCTCGAAGACACGCGCCGCGAAGACGAGCGTGAGCGCGGCGAAGAGCGTGGAGGAGCCGAGCGTGAAGAGCACGAGATCGGGAGAGACGTCGCCGAGGTAAATCGCCTTGATGAGGAGCGCGACGTTGAGGACCGGCACGAACGACGTGGCGAGCGTGAGCTCCATCCCGGGCAAGGACGTGACCATCGAGAGGAGCATGACGGGCAGATAGACGGGGGTGAGCAGGTTCTGCGCGTCCTTGAAATCGCGGGCGAAGGCGGCGACGGCGAGGAAGAGGGCCGAGAAGAGGAGCGTGACCGGGATGAGGAGCGCGAAGGTGAGGGCGTGCGCCGAGAAGGGCACGTCCATCTCGCCGGGGAGGATGCGGCGGAGGGTGAAGCCGAGGCTCGCGACGTTGACGAGCGCGGTGAAGAGGGAGACGACGAAGACGGCGAGGAATTTGCCAGTGATGATCTCGATGGGCAGGAGCGGCGCGCAGAGCAAGGTCTGCATGGTGCCGCGCTCCTTTTCGCCAGCGGTCATGTCGGCCGCGCGGAGGAAGCCGCCGAGCAGCGACATGAGGATGAGCATCATCGGCATGAGCGTGCCGAGGACCTTGCCGACCCGCCGCTCCTCGGGCGCGACGTTGCGAGAGGTGACCTCGAGCGCGGAGGTGAACCCCTCGGGCAAACCTTTTTCACTTTCGCGCGAGACGAGCAATCGATCGCGGGCGCGGGCGAGCGCGTAATCGAGCCGATCGGCCGCGAAGTCGGAGTCGCCCCACACGGAGTCGTAATAGATGGTGACACGAGCGGCCTTGCCTTCGCGGAGGTCCTCGGAAAAACCCCGCCAGGGGACGAGCACGGCGTGCGCCTCCCGAGCGTCGACGAGCGCACGCGCGGCGAGGGCGACCGCGGCGTCGGGCCTGTCCGCGTCGCGGTTTTTGGCGCCGGCTTTTGCCTCGGCGTCGGCGCCTTCGGTGGAAGAATTTTTCCGGGGCGGCCCAGGCGGGGCGTGTGGCGCGGGGGTGGGTGGTGGAATGCTGCCGGCCTCGAGGTCGCGCCGGAGCGGCTCGGGGGCGCCGTGCCAGGGCAGGACCTCGATCTTGTTCTCCGCGGACGCGAGCGCCTGAGATACCTCGGGCGAGAGCTCGCCCCAGACCGCGACCTTCGAGGCGCGCGCCTCGAGGGTCTCCATCTCCGCGCCCGCCATGCGGCTCATGAGGAGCGCGAAGAGCGGATACAGCAGCATCGGCAAGAGGACGAGGCTCACGAAGGTGCGGCGATCCCGGAGGGTCTCGACGAGCTCTTTGCGCAGGATGACGAGGACGATGGAAAGCCTCACGCCACATCTCCGGGCGCCGAGCCACGCTCGACGTGAAAAAGAAACGCATCCGTGAGGTTCCGAGCGCCCCCCGCGCGCGCGCAAAGGGCCGGGACCTCCCCCTCGTCGACGACGCGGCCCTCGTGGATGAGGGCGATTCGATCACACAAGTATTCGGCCTCGCTCATGATGTGGGTGGAGAAGAGAATGGCGCGGCCCTTCGCGCGCTCCTTGCGGATGGACTCGACGATGAAGCGGCCCGAGAGGACGTCGAGTGCATTCGTGGGCTCGTCGAGGATGAGGACCTGGGGCTCGTGGAGGAAGGCGCGGGCGATATTGGCGCGCTGCTTCTGGCCGGCGGAGAGGGTGGCCGAGGGGCGATCGGCGAAGGAGGCCATTTCGAGGTCCCGGACGAGCTCGTCGATCCGAGCCGTGAGGCGCGCCTCGGAGAGGCCGTGGAGGCGGCCGAAGTATTGAAGGGTCTCGCGAGGAGAGAGGCGCTGGTAGAGCTGGGTGTCGCCGGAGAGGAAGCCGAGGAGGGCCTTGGCCTCGAGCGGCCTCTCGGCCATGTCGACGCCGCCGATCCGCACGCGTCCCGAGGTGGGGCGGAGGATGCCGGCGAGCATGCGGAGCGCCGTGGTCTTGCCCGCGCCGTTGGGGCCGAGGAGGCCCACGACCTCGCCAGGACGAACGAACAGGTCGAGGCCGGCGACGGCGATGGTGGAGCCGTAATGCTTGACGAGGCGTTCGGCGGAGAGGGCGGGCGGGGATGCAGGAGCGTCCGGGGGCATCGGGGGGACTTTAGCGGATGGAAGTGGAAGCGGTAGCGGAACTCGTGGCCGGAACGGAAGCCGAGGCGAGGCCCCGCCGAGTTTGTATTTACAAATGTGCGGCGCCATGTATTCTCATCCACAGGGGGGATCCCACCAACTGTCACCGTTCCTCGAGTCCACGCATTTCGTGGTCTTGGGAGACACGTGAGGTGCTCCGTGGCGTCGAATTTTCGACATCTATGCGGCGTCGTGTCGTCCGCGCTCGCGCTTTCCCTTGCCGTAAACGCGGCTCGAGCCGCTCCCTCGTATACGCTGTTCGAGAGCGGGCAGGTCCGCCCGCTCGCGCTCTCGCCAAACGGAAAGCTCCTCTTCGCCGCAAATACCCCGGACAACCGGCTCGAGGTGTTCCGCGTCGCGAAGCACCGATTGATCCCCCTCGCCTCGGTGCCGGTCGGGCTCGAGCCGGTCGCGGTGGCGGCCCGCGACGACCGCGAGGTCTGGGTGGTCAATCACCTGTCCGACAGCGTGAGCGTGGTCCGTATCGACCCCGGGGGAGGCGGCGGCAGGGTCATTCGGACGTTGCTCGTGGGCGACGAGCCCCGGGACATCGTCTTCGCAGGCGCGGGGAGCCGCCGCGCATTCGTGACGACGGCGCACCGAGGCCAGAACAGCCCGCTCGACCCGGAGCTGACCACCCCGGGCGTGGGTCGCGCCGACGTATGGGTCTTCGACGCCGAGGATCCCGGCGCAGGGCTCGGCGGCGACCCCCTGAGCATCCTCACCGTCTTCAGCGACACCCCGCGCGCGCTCGCGGTGAGCCCGGACAAGAGCCGCGTGTATGCCGCCGCATTCCACTCGGGCAACCGCACGACCACCGTCTTCGACGCCATTGTCCCCGACGGCGGCGAGGCCAACGGCGGCTCGCCCGGGCCCCACACCAATTTCCAGGGCATCGGGGCCCCGGAGGTCGGCCTCATCGTCAAGCACGACGGCGCCCACTGGGTCGACGAGCTCGGCCGATGGTGGGACGACTCCGTCTATTTCTCGTTGCCCGACAAGGACGTCTTCGTCATCGACGCGATGTCCGATCCGCCGGCAGAGCTCCCCGGCGGCGACGGGTTTTTCACGTCCGTGGGCACCATCCTCTACAACATGGCGGTCAACCCGGTCACCGGGCGCGTCTACGTCTCGAACACCGAGGCGCAAAACCACGAGCGGTTCGAGGGCCCCGGCGATTTCGCGGGGCATACCGTGCGCGGCCACCTGCACGAGAGCCGGATCACGGTGCTCGACCCCGCGACCGGCGCCGTGCTGCCGCGGCACCTGAACAAGCACATCGATTACGCGACTTGCTGCGCGCCGATCCCCAATGCAGAGAACACGAGGAGCCTCGCGCTGCCGCAAGAAATGGCCGTCTCGAAGGACGGAAAGAAGCTCTACGTGGCGGCGCTCGGATCGAGCAAGATCGGCATCTACGACACGGCCGCGCTGGAGACGGACACCTTCGTCCCGAGCACGCAAAATCAAATCCAGGTGAGCGGGGGCGGGCCCACGGGGATCGTGCTCGACGAGGCACGAAAGCAGCTCTACGTGCTCACCCGATTCGACAACGCGATCTCGGTCGTCGACGTGAAATCGCGCAAAGAGAAGCACCACGTCGCCATGTGGAGCCCCGAGCCCGAGAGCGTCGTGCGAGGTCGCCGCTTCCTGTACGACGCGCAGATGAGCTCGAGCCACGGCGACTCGTCCTGCGCGACCTGCCACGTCTACGGCGACGTCGATAGCCTCGCGTGGGACCTCGGGGACCCGGACGGGACGGTGCTCAACAACCCGCAGCCGATCGCCGGCGCCGACCCGTTCGACCCGGCGAACCCGTTCCTCGATCCCACGTTCACGCTCGATTTCCACCCCATGAAGGGGCCGCTTTTGACGCAGAGCCTGCGCGGGATGGCGAACCACGGCGCGATGCACTGGCGCGGTGATCGCACGGGCGGCAATGACGCGCCCACGGCGCAGCCGGACAGCGGGGCCTTCGACGAGAATGCCGCATTCTTGAAGTTCAACGCCGCCTTCGAGGGCCTGCTCGGGCGCCACGCGGAGATCGCCCCGGCGGACATGCAGGCCTTCGCAGATTTCATCTTGCAGGTCACCTACCCGCCCAACCCGATCCGCAACCTGGACAATTCGCTCACGCCGGATCAGCAGGCCGGGCGAGACTTCTTTTTTGGTCCGCCCTCGCTCCTCTTCCACAACCTCAACTGCGAGAGCTGCCACCGCCTCGATCCGGAGGCGAACCCCAGCGCGGCGAAACCCGGCTTCTTCGGGACCGATGGTCGATCGTCGTTCTCGTTCATCTCGCAGCTCCTCAAGATCCCGCACCTCCGCAACATGTATCAAAGGGTGGGCATGTTCGGCCTGCCGCCCACCCCGATCCTCGTCCCCGGCCTCGAGGGCCCCCAGGGCGATCAGGTGCGCGGCTTCGGCTTCACCCACGATGGAGCATTCGATACGATGTTCCGCTTCTTCAGCCTCGTCGCTTTCGCAGAGACCCCCGGGAACCCCACCGGGTTTCCGTTCGGCCCCGAGGGCGACCTCCTGAAGCGGCAGGTGGAGGCGTTCATGTTCGCGTTTGATTCGAACCTCGCCCCCATCGTCGGCCAGCAGGTGACGCTCCACAGCCACAATGCGCCTCTCGCCGGGCCTCGGATCGATCTGCTGCTCTCGCGCGCGGCCGCGAACGAATGCGACCTCGTGGCGAAGACGCGGTTCTTCAAGGCCGAGCTCGGCTTCCTCCACGTCGGCGGCGGCCAGTTCCTCGGGAATCGACAGGCATTCCCGCCCATCTCCGACGCCCATCTCCGAGCGCTCGCGTGGAACCCGCTGACCCCCGTCACGTATACGTGCGCGCCGCCCGGATCGGGTGCGCGGATGGCGATCGATCGGGATCTCGACGGATACCTCGACGGCGACGAAATGGACGCCGGCAAGAACCCCGCCGATCCCGATAACCATCCGTGACGCGCCGGCGGCGGAGAGGCCTCACCTCTTCGCCGCCTTCATCCTCCGGTTCGCCTCATGGCGTGCGCGATCCCCGCCTTAAGCGTCCCGAGCGTCACGACCCCCGATAGATCAACGTCCATTTCCACGAGCGTCTGCGCCACATCGGCGCGCATCCCCGTGAGGAGCACCGTCGCTCCGAGGAGCCGCGCGGCCTGCGCGCAGCGGACGAGCGCGCTCGCGGTTTGCGTGGTGACGGAGGAGAGGCCGGTGATATCCATGATCACGACGCGCGCCCCACAGCCGGAGACGCCGGAGAGGAGGCGGCCCATCACCTGCTCGGCGCGCCGGTCGTCGAGCGAGCCGATGAGCGGCATGACCACGATCTGGTCGGTGATCGGGATGAGCGGCGTCGACATCTCGACGACCATCATCTCCTGCATGCGAATGAGCTCGTCCTGCAGGCGGCGCTGCTGCTCCTCGGCCTCACGTCGCGCGGTGACGTCGAGCACGACGCCGATCACCGCGGGGGCGTCGCCGAACGTCACGCGCGCGCCGAAGGTCTCGAGGAAGAGGGGCGCGCCGTCCTTGCGACATGCCCGGAGGGCGAGCTGCCCCCGCGCCTCCTCGGATCCCTCGGCAGCCCGCTCGATGGAACGCAGAAATGCGCCGAGATCGGCCCGCTCGTCCTTCATGACGAGCGACGTGAGCCCGTCGTCGCCGAGCAGCGCCCGCCGCTCCTGGCCCAGCATTTCGGCGAGCTTGGGGTTGACGTACACGAGCCGGCTGCCCTGGAGCATGAAGACGCCGAACATCGATTGCTCTTCGAAGGCCCGGTCGCGCGCCTCGGCTTCGCGGAGCTGCCGCTCGGTCAACTTCGCGGCCGAGATGTCGCGCACGATGAAGAGCGTGTGCTCGGGGCCCGTCGCGAACGCCCGCGCCTCGTAATCGATCCACTTCCCCTGCGCGAAGAGCCGGAACTCGTGCCGCACGAGGTCACCCGTGCGGAGCGCCTCGTCCACGCAGGCCATCGCCCACTGCGCGAGATCGGGCGTCACGTCCTTCACGCGTTTGCCCAGGAAGAGCGCGGGGGGCAGCGCGGTATCCATGCCCCGCCCCGCGGAGAAATCGACGTACGTGCCCTCCCGGTCGAGCAGGAAATACATGTCGGGGATGACGCGGAGCAGCGCCCTGTTGTGGGCTTCGCCGCGCTCGGTTTGCTGGTCCGAGCCCTGCATTTCGTCGCCGCGGATCGGGCGCGCGCTCTGGACGATGCCCGTGATTCGATTCTGCTCGTCGCGGAGGGGCGCGCAGACGACGTGAAAGGGCATCGCCCGGCCGTCGCGGCGAGGGACGGGCGTCGAAGGGATGTCGACGAAGATGCCCGACAGGACCTGCGCATCTCGCTCTGCGTGGAGCGGGGCGTCGGGCCTCCCGAGGGCCGCCTCGGTCTTGCCCACGAGCTCTTCGAGCCGCGCCCCGTGGTGCTCTCGATAGGCCCGGTTGACGTGGACGATTCGCTGTTCGTGGTCCTTCACCTCGACGAGATCCGGGAGCGCGTCGAGCACCTGCTCGTAGAGCGAAATCCTCGCGAGCGCCTCGACCTCACGACGCTCGAGCTCCGCGACCCTTCGGCGCAGCTCTTCGTGTGATCCATCATTTATTTTCTCAGCAACGCTGGGATCATCACTCACAGCCGACACCTTCCACCTTCACGGTTGCCCCCCGTGGGAAACGGACGTCCTGGGCATACTATCAGGGATATGGCCGGCCAGCCAGGATCGGCCGCGCCCGCTGCTCAGGCGGAGGCGCTGACGCGCAGCGGCAGGTTGTCGATGTTGCGCAGGATGGGCTGGGAGCCGTAGACCGGCTCGCCGGCGAGCTCGACCTTGGGATACCGCTCGAAGAAGGCCTGCAGCGCGATCTCGGCCTCCATGCGGGCGAGGGATGCGCCGAGGCAAAAATGCGCGCCATGACCGAACCAGAGGGTCGTGCCCGGGACCTGGCGGCGGATGTCGTACACGTCGGCGTCCGCGAGGTACTCCGGGTCGCGGAGCGCGGACAAAAGCGCGAAGAAGACCGGCTTGCCGCGCTCGATGTGGATGCCCTCCAACGAGAGAGGCTCCTTTGCGTAGCGGACGAGCGGAACACGCTGGATGCCTTCGAGTCGCAGGGCCTCCTCGAATGCGCTCCGGGCGAGGCCGGGGTTTTCGCGCAGGAGCGCGTACTGCGCCGGGTTCCGGAGGAGCGAGAGCATCGTATTGTTCGTGCCGTGGACCGTGGTGTCCGTGCCGCCGGCGAGGAGGGCGCCGACGAGGGCGACGAGCTCGGCGTCGCTGAGCCGATCCCCCTCGTCGCAGGCAGCGACGAGCTGGCTCAGGAGATCGTCCTCGATGGGCTCCGCCCTGCGCGCGGCGATGCATTCGCGCACGATCGCGCAGCCCCGCGAGAAGGCAGGCATGTACGACGCGAACAGCTCGGGCGGGAGCCCCGGGAGGGCCGTGGCGATCAGGGCGTCCGAATAGGCGATGAAATCGCCTTGATGGTGCGGAGGGATGTTCAGGATGCTCGAGATCACCTGCACGGGGAACTTCCGGTTGAAGTCCGCGGAGACGTTGATCTCGCCCTCGCGCGGGAGCTCGTCGAGGAGCGCGTCGATGATGGCCTTCACCTTCGGGCGGTGCGCCTCGATCGCGCGGGGGCCGAAGGCGGGGTTGACGAGCTTGCGGATCCGCGCGTGCCACGCCCCTTCGGCGTAGAACAGGCTGTGCTCGACCTGGGCCGCGAAATCGGGGTAGGCGGCCTTCATGTCGGCATGAAGTCCGGCGCCCAGGGTGGGATCGTTGCCGAGCCTGGGATCCCGCATGATCGCGAGGACGTCACGATAGCGGAAAAAGATGGGGCCACCACCCAGCTCCCAGTGCAGGACGGGGGCCTCCTTCCGGAAGCGGGCAAAGAGGGGGTAAGGATCCTTCACGTAGGAGGGATCCATCGGGTCGAAGCGCAGGTCTCGAGGTGCCGTCGTCGTCATGGAATACATGACTATCATGTCGGGTGGACGCAATACACGATTGGATTTCGCTTTCGCTTCCGCCGCACCTCCGCTGCCGCTCTGGGCTCGAAAAAAATCATGGAGCTCGCCCCCCCTGCAGGCGTAAGCTCCTGCTCACCTCCGTGCCCAAGCCGCTCCGTGCTTTCCCTCTCGCCTCCCGGCTCCGCCTCGTCAGCATAACCCTCGGCGTCTCGCTCGGCCTCGCCGGCGGCTGCACCTGCACCGGCTCGGAACAAGCCCCCGCCGACGCCGCAGCGCCCGCGCCTTCGGCCTCCGCGGCGGCCGCTCCTCCCGCGACGGGAACACCCACCACGAACGTCGCGTCCATCGGCCCGCGGCAAGGCGCGGTCCTCGCGCGTGGCGTCGGGGAGGAGGCGCTTTACATCGCCGACGAGGATCACAACCTGCTCCGGCGCGTGCCGTTGCCTCTGTCGACCGACGGAAGTGGCACGGCCGTGGAGATGCCCGGGCCCCCCGCGCAGGTCGTGACCCTCCCGGGGCGGGTCCTCGTCACCGTCCGGGATCCGGGGCTGCTCCTCGACTTCCGCGCCGAGCCCGGGCAGCCGCTCGTCGAGGCGAAACGTGTCGAGCTCCCGGCCGACGCCTGGGGCCTCGCGGTCACCGCGGACCAATCGATCGCGATCGTCACGAGCGCCTGGACACACAAGGTCAGCGCGGTCGATCTGCGCAGCCACGCCGTCCGCTGGACCGTCGACGTCGCGCGGGAGCCGCGGGGCATCGCGATCCGCCAGGACGGCCGTTCGGCCTACATCTCGCATCTCACGGGCGCCGCATTGACCCGCATCGACGAGCTCGCGGGGAGCGCTCCGTCGCCGCGGCGCGTGGATCTGACGGCTTCGCCTTTGCGTACGCCGGTGGGCAAGTCGCTGAACGCGTCGCTCGGGTATTCGATCACGTTTTCCCCCGACGACCGCTTGCTCTTCGCGCCGAGACATGCGCTCGGCGCGCTGGGCGAGATTGCCTGGTTCGGCGTGTCCACGGTCGACGTGCTCGTCACGGGCGAAGACAAGGCCCTCGCGCCCCTCCATCGCGGGCACACCACGCTGGTCCGGGCCGAAGGCGAGGGCCCGGCGCCCGAGCTGCAAATCCCCGGCGCGAGCCTCGCTCCCTTCACGCAGCCGCGCGCCGTCGTCTACCGGCGCAGCGCCGATACGCTGCTCGTCGCGGGCGAAGGGGACGATCGGCTCGTGGAGGTCGACGCGCTCGCGGCCGATCCGACGCTCTCGGTCGTCGCCACCTACGAGGTGGGCGCGGAGCGGGATCCCGCGCTGGGGATATCGAACCGCGGCGGGGCCCCGGCGGGGGTCGTGCTCTCGGAGGACGAGGCGACGGCATACGTCTTTTGCCGCGCGACGTACGATCTCGCGGCCGTCCCGCTCGCGCGGCACGCGTCGCGGGGCGCGTTGACCCACGAAAAGACGAGCGCGCCGATGCTCGTCCGTATCGCGGAGGATCCGCTCGGCGGCGAGGCGGCCATCGGGAGGCGCCTCTTCTACAATGCCACCGATCGTATCATGAGCGGCGGCCTCGGCTGCGCCGGCTGTCACCCGGAGGGGCGCGACGACGGGCACGTGTGGCACGAGGCCAAGTTCAACACCGAGGACGGGACGAACCTGAATTTCGTCGGCACGGCCGAAAACGTGCCCGAGGTCGATCGCGTCAAAGGCGTGCCACGAAGGACGCCCATGCTCGCGGGGCGCGTCGCTTCGCCCGGACCTTATGGCTGGGTCGGCGAGAGCCCCGATCTGCCGGCGCGGCTGCGTGGGGGCTTCGGCCTGCACCGCTGGGGAGGGATCCCGAAACACGAGCCGCAAAACCTCGACGCCAGGGCCTCGCGCCTCGCCGTCTTCGTGCGCACCGGCCTCCGGCCGCCGCCGCGAGAGCAGCGCGCGCTCACGCCGGTCGAGCAGCGCGGCAAGGAGGTGTTCATGAAGGACGCCGTGCAATGCGCTCGTTGCCACGTCCCGGAGACGGAGTACACGGATCGGCAGGTCTATCCGCTGCCGAAGCTCGCGCGGAACCCGGAATTCGACGAGCCCAGGACCGGCGAACTCCGCGTCCCGTCGCTCCTCTACCTCGAGGGACGTGGGCCGTACCTGCACGACGGGAGCGCGGCGACGCTCGAGGACGTCGTCACGAAGAACAACGATCGTATGGGCAAGACGAACCAGCTCTCGAGGGAGGAGCGAGACGCGCTCGCCGCGTTCTTGCGCACGTTATGAGGGTCCTCCCGCTCCCCCTCTTCGCGCTCGCCGCGGCGCTCTTCGTGTCGTCGCCGGTCACGGCCCAGGCGCCTGCGGACGCCGTGACGCTCGACGTGGATCCGCCGGGCAACGAAAAGACGAAATCGCCGAGCTTCGACGAGTGGTCGAAGGCGACCAAGGTCCGGCTGACCCGCGCCGGCCCCGCCGCGGCGCCCTGCGCGGCGTACCGGGTGCGCGAATGGCTCAAGATTCGATGCCTCGGGACGAAGCCACACGCGATGGTCGTTCTCGGCGGGGACGCGGCGGAGGTGTCCTTCTGGATCGACAAGGACGAGCGGCGCGGCGGCGAGGTGCAGTTCCCCATGCGGAAGGGTGATCGGCGCGTGATACAGATCTGGACCGGCGGCCTCGACAAGGCGGGCCTCTTCAAGGCCATCCCTTCGCTGGTCATTCAAGAGCACTGGCTGGAAGATCGCGCGGCACCCACCGTGACGGCGATGTGAGCAGGAGCGTCGGAGGCGAAACGATGTCGGCGAGACGATGGACGAACGGGATGCGTGGAGAGGGCGCGGGCGCGGCGGCGGGGGCTCGGTTCGCGTGGAGGGCCGCGTGTTTGCTCGCCTCCGTGAGCGCGTGCGGCGGGACGGCCGAGCCGCCCCCGGCGGGGCCCCCGACCTCGGCGGCGGAGGCCCCAAAACCCGCGCCGCCGGCCGCGACGGAGGCAAAGGTGGAAGCCCCCGCGCCGAGCGCAATCGCGACCCCCGCCGCTCCGGAGGCCACGGCGGCCCCGGTCGCGAGCGCGGCGCCGGAGGTGACGCCGGCGCCGCCGAGCGAGCCGGACACCGGCGGATGCCCGGCCGGCATGGTCCGCATCAAGGGCGGCTCCTTCAAGCTCGCCGCGATCAAGGCGCAGGTGACCGTGAAGGATTATTGCCTCGACGTGAACCTGGCCACGACGGACCAGTACGCGGCGTGCGTGCAGTCGAAGAAGTGCAACGACAACCTGCTCAAGGTCTGCGAAGGCTCGACATACGGCGTCGAGGGCAAGGGCGACCTGCCGATCGTGTGCATCGATTTCCCGCAGGCGGTCGATTACTGCAAAGCGCAGGGCAAGCGCCTCCCCAGCGGCGAAGAATGGGAGTGGGCGGCGCGCGGCGGCCCCGAGGCGTGGACGTATCCGTGGGGGAACCAGCCGCCCACCGATCAGCTCTGCTGGTCGGGCCTCACCAAGCGCGACGGCCCCTGCCCGATCGGGAGCTTCAAGGCCGGGGCGAACCCGCAAGGCGTGCTCGACCTCGCGGGCAACGTCTTCCAGTGGACCACGACGGGCAACGACGTCGTGAGCTCGGCCCGCTTCGGGCGCGGCGGGAGCTGGAAGGACAGCGGAAACGAGGTCAAGGCAGGGTTCACGTTCGCCTTCAAGACGACGTACCGCTGCGGCTTCCTCGGCGTCCGCTGCGCGATCCCCGCGCCGCCGCCCTGAGCCGGGTCGGCCGCGCGCCCGGTACGCTCGGCCGGCCGGCTGATCTCGCCCGGTTCTATCTCCCCTGCTGCTGCATGTAGCCGCGCAGCGCCTCCCGCAACGTCGAGCGCGTCGTCAACCCCTCGAGGCCCGCGCCGAGCTGGATCATGGTCTGCGCGACGGCCGCCCGGATCCCGCTGATGATCACGCTCGCGCCGAGCAGGCGCGTCGCCTGCACGATGCGCACGATCCGCTCGGCCATGCCCGTGTCGACGACCTCGACCCCGGTCAGATCCAGGATCACGCAGCGGTACGCCGAGCCGCCGAGCCGGTGGAGCAGCCGCGCCATGATGTCCTCGCCCCGACGATCGTCGAGCGTGCCCGTGAGCGGGACCGCGATCACGCGGTCCCAGACCTCGATGATCGGCGTGGAGAGCTCCTGGATGACCTCCTCCTGCCGGTGGATGAGGGCCTGCTGATCGAGCACCTCGCGCTCCCTCCGCGCCTGATCGGCGAGGCTGAGCGCGAGGATCTCCTCGTTCGCGTGGCGCAGCGCGGCCGTGCGCTCCTCGACCTTGCGCTCGAGGTCGGCGTAGAGGTGCGCGTTCTCGATGGCGATCGCCGCCTGCGTGCAGATGAGCCCCACGACCTCGACCCGCGCCGGGGTGAAGGCGCCCCGCGCGAGGTCGTTCTCCAGGTACACCACGCCCGCGAGCCGGCCCTTGCCGAAGATGGGCGCGGCGAGCGCCGAGCGCGGCGCCGCGCGGGCCAGGTACGGATCGCGGCCGAACGGGCCCTCGGCGGCGCCCTCGTCGAGCAGCACCCGCTCGCGCGTGCGCGCCACGTAGGAGACCACGCTGACCGGCAGATCCTCGCGTCTCTCGAGCGGCGTCACGGCCCGCGCCGGCGTGGGTTGCCCGAAGATGTGCTCGGCCTCGACCACGAGTTTGTCGTCCCGCACGAGCAGCAGGACGCCCCGACGCGCGCCGGCGTTCTCCAGCACCACACGCATGAGCGCCTCGAGCAGGCGGCCGAGGACGATCTCGCCCGAGATCGCCTGCGACGCCTTGAGCACCGAGCCGATGTCGAGCGCGTCGGCCGCGGGCGCGGCGGCGCCGGGCAGCGGCGCGGCCCCGCGGGGCTCGCGCGGGACGAGATCGGGGTGCGCGCGCGAGAGGCGCCGCGCGGCCTCCGTCGCGCCCCAGCGCAGGTAGAGCTCGTGGGCCTCGCCGACGTAGCCGCGCGCGATGGTCGTCTTGCCGAGGTCGAGCCAGTGCAGCGCGCAGAGCTCGTTGGCGAGGGCCTCGTCCTGCACGAAGCGGCCGCGCTGCGCGAGCGCGATCGCCTGGTCGTAGAGGTCGCCCGAGGCGCGGCCGTTGCCGAGCGCGCGGGAGAGCTCGGCGCGCAGGAGGACGCTCCGGTGCGCGAAGCTCTCGGGGCAGAGCTCGGCCCAGCGCGTGACCTTCTCGGCGTAGGTCTCCGCGCGTGCAAGCAAGAGCGGGCGCTCGTCGGGCGCGACCTGGCTCGAGGCCCTCGCGAGCGCGATCCCGCCGTAGAAGTGGAAGGCGGGCGTCCCGTGCCAGCTCGCGACGCCCACGATCTCGGGGTTCGACCGGAGCGCGACGCGCGCCGCGTCCTCGAAGGCGCCCTGGAAGACGCGCAGCAGCAGGATGTAGAGGTTGGCGAAGTAGAGGGACGCCTGGTTGTCGATGCCGCGCGCCGCGTCGATGACCTCGTTGATGTCGACGAACGACCCCACGAGCTCCGCCGGCCGCTCGGTCTCGGTCGAGAGGTTCTGCGCGATCTGCCCGACCGCGCCGGTCATCCACGTGATGGCGTTGAAGCGGTCGAGCTTCCGGATCGGGGCGAAGCTCTTCGCCTCGGCGAGGACCTCCTCGAGCGGCAGGCCGCGGAGGAAGCTGTTCGTGGAGATGTTGACCGTGTTGTAGAACGACCAGATGTACTGCCCGGTCTCGAGCCCCGCGTGCATCCCGGCGACCAGCGTCTCCCGGTAGGCGGGGTAGCCCTCGCGCCAGTGCTGCACGAACCCGCCCCACATGTTGTGGAGCATCGCCTCGCTCTTCTTGTCCGCGAGCTTGTCCATGAGGTCCACCGCGGCGCGGCCGAACTGGTAGCCGAGCTCGATGTCCCCGCGGGTGCAGAGGAAGCTCCCGAAGTTGACGCAGGCGTAGATCGCGCTCTTCGACAGGCCGTGCTGGTAGGTGAGCTCCAGGATCTTGGCGAACGAGATGACGAAGTTGTTGGTGTTCAAAAAGTAGCCGGGCGCGAAGAACTCCTGGAGGACGTCGAGCAGCGCGCGGATCTCGGGATCGGTGAGCGTGGGCAGGTCGGGCAGCGCCTCGAGCGAGCGCTCGCGGACGAGGTCCATGGTGACGCGGACCTGCGCGTCGAGCGTGGCTTCGTCGGGGAAGGCCGGCAGAACGATCCCGAACGGCGCGAGCGCCGCGAGCCCCTCGGCGAGCGCGGCCGGCAGGTCGTTCTTGAGGATCTGCACGTTCATCTTGAGCCGCAAGACCTCGGTGCGATCGAGCCGGCCCTCGGCGTGCTCGAGGCAGTCGGCGAGCACGACGAGGGCGTCGTCGTGTTGCCCGAGGAGCGAGAGCATGAGGCCCGTCTTCATCGCGTAGGCGAGGCGCAGGCGATAGTGTGAGGTCCAGGCGTCGTCCGGCAGGCAGACGAGGCCCGACTCCAGGTAGCTGCGCGCCGCGCCGAACGCGGCCGACTCCTCGGCCCGCGCGGCGGCGTCGAGGTTCATCCGGGCGAGGACGAGGCGCTCGTAGGGATCGTCGATGAGGTCGATCGCGCAGTTGAGGTGGCTGACGACGTCGAAGAGGTTCTGGCTGTCCGCGAGGTTCGCCTTGTCCGCGAGGAGCCGGCCGATGCGGAGGTGGAACGCGGGCCGCCCCTCGACGGGGATCATCGCGTAGGCGCCCTCCTGCACCTTGTCGTGCGCGAAGCGGTAGCCGCTGCGGTTCGGGATCAGCAGGCCCTCGGCGACGGCGGGCTCGAGGCGTCCGTACGCCTCTTCGCTCGAGCATTCGCTCACGGTGGCGAGCACGCCGAGGTCGAAGCGATTGCCGATCGCGGCCGCGAACCGGAGGATCTCCTGGGTCGCCGCGGGCAGCCGCCCGATGGTGCGCACCATCAGGTCGACGACGTTGTCCGTGTACGCGAGCTCCTCGATCTGCGGCAGATCCCACGAGAAGCCCGCGCCCGCGGCGTACGTGAGCACGCCGTGGTCGTGGAGCGACTGGAGGAAGCGCCGGACGAAGAAGGGGTTTCCGCCGGTCTTCTCGAGCAAGGCGTCGGCGAGCGGGCCCGCGTCGTCGCGCCGCAGGCTGTCGCGGAGCATGTCGAGCAGGTGCTCCCGCTCGAGCGGGCCGAGGACGATGTCGCGCGCCGTCAGGCCGCCGCGCTTCAGCTCCTCGAGGGCCATGATGAACGGGTGCGCGGGCGAGACCTCGTTGTCGCGGTACGCGCCGCAGAAGAAGAGCGACTCGAGCGCCTCGTCGGCGAGCAGCTCGCGGAGCAGGCCGAGGCTCGCGGGGTCGATCCACTGCAGATCGTCGAGGAAGAGCACGAGCGGGTGGGCGCGCCGCGCGAAGACCGAGACGAACCGCAAGAAGCAGCGGTTCAGGCGGTTCTGCGACTCCACGGGCCCGAGCGCGGGCACGGGCGGCTGCGGGCCGAGCACGTGCGAGAGCGAGGGGATGACGTCGCAGACGACCTGCCCGTTTTGCCCGAGCGCGTCGACGATCGACCTCCTCCAGGCCTCGATCCGCGCGCTGCTCTCGGAGAGGATCTGCCGGACGAGGCCGTCGAAGGCCTGGATCACCGCGCTGTACGGGGTGTCGCGGTTGTACTGATCGTACTTGCCGCTCGTGTAGTAGCCCTTCGCGCGCGCGAGTGGCTTCAGGATCTCCTGCACGAGCGAGGACTTGCCGATGCCCGAGTAGCCGGAGACGAGGACGATGTCGCGCGCGCCCCGCTGCGCGCGATCGAAGGCCGAGACGAGCGCCTCGATGTCACGCTCGCGCCCGTAGAGCTTCTGGTGGATCCGGAACGCGCCCTCGTGATCCAGGAGGGCCGGGGTGAACGGCTCGACGCGCCCGGCGCTCTCGAGCCCCCTCCGGCATCGCTCGAGATCGGCGAGCAGGCCCTCGGCGCTCTGGTAGCGGTCCTCGGCGTTTTTCTCGAGCAGCTCGAGGACGACCCGCGACACGGCCTCGGGGACCGTCGGATCGAGGCGAGACGGCGGCTCGGGCGCGAGGGCGAGGTGCGCGTGGATGAGCTCCATCGGATCGGCGGCCTCGAAGGGGCGGCGACCGGTGAGGGCCTGGTAGAGGATCACGCCGAGCGCGTAGAGATCGGCCCGATGGTCGACGCCGCGGTTCATGCGGCCGGTCTGCTCGGGGGCGACGTAGGGCAGGACGCCCTCGAGCACGGCCTCCGCGTAGAGCTGCTCGTGGGCGCGCGTGACGTCGGCGTCGACGCCCGAGCCCGTGACCTTGACGGCGCCGCGCTCGCCGACGAGGACGTTCTGCGGGCGCAGGTCGCGGTGGACGAGGCCGGCCCGATGGAGCGCCGCGAGGGCTTCGGCGATCGCCGCGGCGACGGCGAGGGCCTCGTGCGCGGGCATCTTCCGGCCGGGGCGGGCGGCGAGCACGCGCGCGAGGTCGCGGCTGGGAAAATCCGCGCGCGCGACGACGAGGGAGCCTGGGCGCTCCTCGACGCCGAGCACCGCGACGAGGCGCGGCGAGGCGACCCGCGAGAGCCGCTCGTACTGGTGCTTGAAGCGCGCGATCTCGGCTGTCCGGGCGCCCTCGGCCGAGAGGACCTGGAGGACGACCGGGAGACCATCATGGACGCGCCGCGCGCGGAAGGTGCTGACGAAGGGGGTCTCTTCGATCCGCTCGAAGGCCGTGTATCCGAGGATGTCGATCATTCGGGAGAAGCTCTGTGGGTCCGACGCCTCGCATGACATGCGGGGTGACAGCGGCTCAGGAGAGCGCAGCATCGCGCGTGTGGGCAGGCTTGTCAGCCCTTCATTCGTCGTCGACGACGCGGATGGGCAGCCAACGGAAGCCGCTCACGCCTGCGTCGCGGAAGATGCGCCAGACCTTGGGGGAGACGACGAAGAACGGTTGCCACAAGACGGCCGTCTTCAGGTCGCCGTTCCAGCGGACGTAACCGAAGTGCTCCCACATGCGGTTGACGTCCTGGGCTCCTTCCAGGTCCCGGGTCCGGTAGGCGATACGCATGGGGCTCGTCGTCTCGATTTTACCGCGCCTGCAGGTCTTGCATGCGCTGTCGAAGTCGACCCCGGTCGAGCGTGGCGACATCGGGGGGAGCGTGGAATGCGCCCATAACTGCTTCCAGATCAGCTCCATGGGTACCTCGTCCGGCTGATACGCGTACACGCTCCGGAAGGAGAGCCCGGAGAGGTTCGCGCGGGCGAGCGTCTCCGCGAGCGGCTGGTCGACGAGGAGCTCGCTGTAGCTGTGCACGACGCGGGATTGGCCGAGCCCCACGGCTGTCGCGCCGGCGCCGTCGATCGTGTACGCGCCGGTCTGTCGCATCCCCGCGCCGCATGCCGGGCAGGCCTTCGAGAGATCGTACTCCGTGTGGAAGCGAGGGCCTCCGACGACGTGGTGCTCCGACAGCGCCTGCACGACGATCAAGGGTGCGGCCTCGTACTCCTCGTCCGTGTAGTCGTCCCAGCGCTGATCCAGCCAGTCGACTTTGTATGAAAGGAGGAGCTTTTGCAGCAGTGCAAAGCGAGGGTCCACGACGTCGAGGGTGACAAATACGGTCACCGAGCGTTTGCCGTACAATTCGATGTCGCTGACGACGGACACATCGGGGCCACAGCCTGCCGCCGAAAGGATGGACTGCTCTCGCCCCGGAATATCGTGCGCGTTGAATATGATTTTACTTTTGGTTTGCATCGTGGTCCTGCTGAGGCGCTCATTCCCCGAAGTAGTGAGCAATCGCCTTGAGCCAGTGGGGGTTCAGCTCGTAGACTTTCTTGTACGCCTCCCATAGTTCCTTCAGCTTCGTGGGGTCAATCCTTCCCGTAGCCTCGCGCAGCCTGTTCGTCATCAGCGTGTGCTGCTCGCTGGAGAGGATCACCGACGGCCCATCCAGGGCGTCGAGGCCGATCTTCTCCATCTTCGCCGTCTCGTAGATGTGATGAGCTTGCCACGCCCGCTTGTACTTCGCCGTGAAGTGCCGCATCACCCGGAACGGCCCGACCACGCCCGCCTCCATTCGGTCGGGATCATGTACCGGGTCTTCGACCCCACCCGCGGATTGAAGACGAAGATCGGATGGTGCGCGCTGCTCTCCGCAATCAGCGTGATCCAAGGCTCCTCGGTGACCGGCTTGCCCGCATGATCGTACGTCCACCGAACGATCCCCGGCCCATGCGGACGCATACACGCCGCGACGACCCAGGGCGTCTTCTTCGGCGGCGCGTCCGCGCGCGCAGGTGAGGCGCACATCCCGAGGGCAAGCGGCAGCAAGATCGGAGCGAGCAGCCCACGGCGCATACGTTTCTCCCGCACGGACGATACCGGAGGTCCGAACCCTGCCGAAAGCCCCTTCACAAACGCGCCGCGATGCCTCCGCGAGGACGCCGAGCCGAAGCGGCGCGCCTCGGGGAGGCCTCCCCGCCGAAAATTTCGCGCGCGCGTCCTCGCGGGGACCACTCCCCGCCCAAAAAACCACGCCCCAAGTCTCCGCGGGGACCCCTCCCCGCCCAAAAAACCACGCCCCGTTTTCCGGGCGCGACCCCCTCCCCTCGACCTCGCCGCCAAGAAAATCCCGCGGGGACCCCTCCCCGCCCAAAAAACCACGCCCCGTTTTCCGGGCGCGACCCCCTCCCCTCGACCTCGCCGCCAAGAAAATCCCGCGGGGACCCCTCCCCGCGCCCTCGCGTGTCGCCGAAACCTCGCGTCGACCCCTCCCCGCGCGCTCTCGCCGAAGTCGCCCGCCCCCGCCGACCCCTCCCGGCGCAGTCCGGCGTCTCTCCCGGTAGCCCCCCTCCACCTCCCCGCGCACGTCGCCCGTCACGAGGCGCGCTCGCGCACCTCCCCCCGCGCCGCCCGCGAGAACAGCTTGTGCCATTGCGCGATCCCTAGATCCGCGCGGACGAGCTTGTGGTCGCGCACGTCGGGCTCGCGCGGCGACGTCGACAGCAACATGCGCTGATCCTCGGGCTGCACCAGGCCGAACTCGGCCCACAAGGAGAGCGCCGCGAAGAGCTTGCCCAGGATCGGCACCTCGACGAAATACCGCGCGAAGATCCACGTCGAGTCGTGGTCGATCGGCGTGGCCGCGACGATACCCATCATCCGTTTCCCGAAGCGGATCCGCAACACGCCGGGCAGCCGCGCGTCCATACCCGCAGAGAACCCTCGCCCCGCGCCGTCCCCGGGCCTGCGCAGCGTGCCGAACGTGCGCACCGTGTCCCCCTCGACCGTCACCTCGTACGGATCGAGCACCGTCCCGACGCCGCCCAGAAAACGGCTGTGCGCGAACGGCGCGTGGTGCAAATCGAGCATCCCCTCCATCACCCGGAGCTGCGGGAGCGGCCACTCCTCCTCGTGGTCCCAGCCATGCCGATCCGACGCGGGCAGCTCCTCGAACCACGGCAGCGGCGGCCGATCTCCAGCGTCGTCCCCGTGCCAGAGCCATACGAGGCCACGAAACTCGCGGACCTCGTACCTTCGAATCGAGAGATCCCGCCGGCTCGGCTTGCCGTCGGGCTCGCAGGGCATTGCCGTGCACGCGCCGTCGGCGCCGAAACGAAACCCGTGATACGGGCACGCGAGCTCGCCCGACACCACGCGCCCGAGGCCGAGATCCGCCCCGCGATGCGGGCATCGCGCGTCATGCGCCACGAGCGCGCCGGCCGCGTCGCGCCAGAGCACGAGGGCCCGGCCGAGCCGCCGGACGGTGAGCGGACGCTCGCGGACACGACGCGCGGACGCGATCGGATACCAGCAATCACGCGGCAGCGGTGGCGCCGCGCCCTCGAGCAGGGGAAGGGGATGGTTCGCGCCGCGTGTCCGTTGTGGCATGTTCCTCGAGACCTCGACGCCGAGGATGCGCCCCCCGAGGACGAATGTCAGTGACATCGGACGACAGAAACGATGACTTCAAGCGACAGCCGACCCACGACGCGCGCCTCGCAGGCCGGATCGTCGAGGTCGCGCGGGCGAGCGGGGTCGACACGGCGGCCCTCTGCCACGCGGCGGGCCTCTCCGGCAGAGACCTCCAATCACCGGGAGAACGCGTGCCCCTCACCGCGATCTACACGCTCGTGGAGGCCGCGCGGGTGATGGCGGACGACCCGCTCTTCGGCGTGAAGGTCGCGTCCGGCGTCGAGGTCGACGTGTTCGACGTGCTCGGCTTCCTCATTCTCACGAGCCCCACCTTCGGCGCGGCCATGGGGCGCACCATGCAATACCAGCGCCTCTGGAACGACGGCGAGCGGTATTCGCTCGTCGTCGAGGAGGGGCGCGCGCACCTCCGTTACGAGCCGTTTGGCCCCGAGAGGCCGGCGCACCACCTCATGGCGCAGATGTTCGCCTTCGACGTCGGCGTCAACGCGCCCCGGCTCGTCGCCGAGCCGGCCTCCGCCGTCGCCATACGATTTCGAGGCGAGCCGCCGCCCGACCGCGCAGCGTACGAGGTGATCTTCCAGGCGCCCGTGAGCTTCGCCTCCCCGGTCGACGAGGTGGTCCTGCCCGCGGACCTCTTCGACCAGCGCATGCCCCTCGCCAACGAGGCCATGCACGCGTATTTCCAGCGCCACGCCGACGCGGCCCTCGCGCGGCTCGGCCCCTCTTCCTCGCTCACGGATCGGGTGCGCACGTTCGTCTCCGATCACCTGCCCGAGAGGGACCTCTCGCTCGCCGCCGCCGCCGCCTCGTTACGCATGAGCGCGCGGACGCTCCAGCGGCGCCTGCGCGCCGAAAGCACGTCTTATGAAGACCTCGTCGACGACGTGCGCCGCGGCCGCGCCATGGTGTACCTCGACGCGCGCCTCACGCTCGCAGAGGTCGCGCATCTGCTCGGGTACGCAGAGCAGAGCGTGTTTCACCGCGCATTCAAGCGCTGGACCGGCATGCCCCCCGAAGCGTGGCGGGCCCACGCGTCACGCGGCTGAGCATTGGTCTCATCGGGCAAGCGATTCGCTGGGGCGTTGCCCCAGGCCCCACCAGGGGCTGTCCGCCCCTGGACCCGGACCAGCCAGGGGCTGGACCCAACGTCGATGAACTGCGCTCCGCGCAGTTCATCGAGCAGGCCCGGTCAAGACCGGCGACGACCCTGCCAGCCAAAACAGCCGCGCGGCT